>DATMSL010000442.1:0-2064 GCA_035565435.1 Dyadobacter sp.
TACAACATGCCGTTTAAGAAATGGGTGTTAAGCGGGGTAAAGGTCAACGACGGTTTCAGCGGCGATGGTGAAAATACGCAACAGTATGCCTTTGAGTACCAGAACGGTCTTAAAGACCGCCGCGAACGCAAGTTCCTGGGCTTTGGTGAGGTGAAAACACACCAGCTGCAAAACGACGGTAAAGTATACCGGACCAGTGTGCAGCAGTACCTGCTCAACGACATGACGGCCGCAGAACGTTATGCAAAAGGAAGCGCGCCCGAAAGCCGCAAATGGCAGTACATCGCCAACCTCCTTAAGGAAGAGCGTACCTACGACGGCATGCAGCGCTTGTTGGGTAAAAAAGAATACGAATATGTGATCTTCTCCATCGGGGCGGGATCAACGGGCAACTATAACCTGGACACAACGTTGCCGTTATTTACCTATGGCGAACTGAATCGTATCCTGCCTTTGGTAAGACGTGTGAAAAATACGGTACGCCATTACCAGGGCAACAGCACCACGGCTATTGATCATGTAACAAGCGAGCTTTTCAGGCAGTACGACCAGTACGGCAACGTATTGAGCTACACAGACGAAACAGACAACAACAATGTGCTGATTACGTATCATTACATGAACACGCTTTCCAAATACCTCGTAAACATTCCGGCTACGCATAAGGTCAATGTCACCGACCGGTACACCACCACGGGCATTGATGCCAAAGGAAATATTATTTCCATCAACCGGTACAAGAACGGGCAGTCGGCAACGGGTGATGTGGCGACGACCGATATGGAGTACGACGCTTTGGGGAACCTTACCAAGGTAACCCTTCCGAAGGCGCAGATGAGTTCAGGAGCTGCCACGCGTATGTTCTATACCTATACGTACGACGACCTGTTCAAACAGTTCGTTACAGAAGTAAACGATGCGTACGGTTATAAAAGCAAAACGACCTATACGCATTTCGGTATGCCGCTAACGCAGACCGACCTTAACAACGTCGCGTTTACATACGCCTACGATCCTACGCGCCGCGTGGTACGCTTTAAAGGGCCTTACCACAGCAACTGGACCATTCAGAACGAATACAAAAAGGCGGCGAGCTCCAACCTGCGTTATGCCATCACCAAACACAACCTCAACGATGAGGCCGGTGGTTCGGGTGTTGGAGAACAGATCCTTTATACTTCATCGTTTGCCGACGGTCTGGGACGCATCATCCAGACGAAGAAGCAGCTGGATCTTAAACAGGCATGCAGCGGTACTTCGGGCTATCGTTTCGCCGTTTCAGGCTTGCAGAAATACGACGAATTCGGCCGTGTGGTGGAAAGCAACCTGGGTCAGGAAGAACTCAGTTGTTCGGGCAACTTTACAACGCAGCTTGAAACCTATACATCGCTGCCGCACGTAGTGCAGGAAAAAACGAGCATGGTATACGACATGCAGGACCGCGTAGTGCAGAACCACGTACACGGGCTTAATGCCACCACTAAATACGAATACGGTTTTGGTAACGACACCACTTCGGTAAACGACCATTCTTTTGAAAAGGTGACGCTTCCCGAAGGGAACGTTTCCCTGACCTATAAGGACGAAAAGGGCCGGGTAAGAGCTACCAAACAGGTAGACGGTACCACAGAGCTGCTCACCACGTACTGGTATACACATCTGAGCGAATTATCGGAGGTCATCGATGCACAGGGGCTTTCTACCAAATATGAATACGACCATTTCGGGCAGAAGACCAAAACAACGCATCCCGACAGTGGCGAAACACGCTTTACGTACGATTTAACCGGGAAACTATGGGAAACGGTTCCGCAGAACCTCATTCCGCAGAATAAGAAAATCGTATACAATTACAGCTTCAACCGTCTTTCAAGCATCGTGTACCCGTCGTATGTGGTAGGAAGCACCACGTATCCGGGGCATACGGTAAGCTACAGTTACGGGGCAAACGGTGCTGCTGATTATGCAGCAGGACGTATTACGCAGGTTACGGACCTTACAGGAACCAAAACCCTGAAGTACGGCAAGCTCGGCGAAGTGGTAGAAGAAAACCGCATCATCAAC
>DATMSL010000443.1:0-7785 GCA_035565435.1 Dyadobacter sp.
GCATCTGAATTATTTACATGCCAGGCCGGGAGAATATGTATTAACCGACAGCAGCGTCAGGCATAAAATAAAATCGGTATGCCCCCTCGATTCAATCAACGCAAGTTTGTATTTCCAGTCGTATCCGCGAGATGACGTAAGAACGGATAGTTACCGGCTGCTCGAAGGTCCGTGGAACTACTTCAAAATTTTGTACTACGACCCGAAGAAGAATGAGATCGAGGGGCAATTTGCGGCAAAATTTGTGCGGATCAACAAACACCAGCGCGCGAAAGAAGCGGTGGATACGATCACTTATACCAATGGCAAGTTTATCGTCTCGAACATGTATGTACAGGAAGTTTTCACCGAACCCAGGTAGTAGTCAATAGCAACAAAAGGTCGCTGCCTGACCGTTAAGCCAGGCAGCGACCTTGGTTTATTTAAGCCAGTTACTCTACAATAACCTTCACACTTTCCGATGTGTCGGAAGCTTTTCTTTCTATGATCAAATGGTACATTCCGGGAGTGGCTTGCCCCTTGATGTTTACAAAAAACAAACCTTCACTGCTGATTGCTTTGGTATTAACCGGAATTTCCTGGCCTGCTGCATTGTACAGTCTGAGCACCGAAGCGCCGGGAGCGGAGATGGTGAAGCTCCCTGAGTTCGGGTTGGGGTAAACAAATGCCGTAGCGCCGGCACCTGCATCTACGCGTGCGGCGGCTATCCGCGAGAGGGTGGTGGTGCCATCCCAATCGCGCTGGCGGAGGCGGTAGTAGTAGAGCACGCCGTCCTGCACATCCGAATCTATCCATGCATATTCGGAGCGGGACGAGGTGGTAGCATTGCCGGGTATAAATGCAATAGCCGGGAAATTGACGCCGTCGGTCGAACGCAAGATGTCAAAACCCTCATTTTGATCTTCCCAGGTGGTAACCCATTGCAATTTCACGTTCCTTGCTCCGGAGGTGGCTGTGAATGAAATCAGGTTCACCGGCAGAGCAGGTTCGAGATGGAGCCCTACCAGCACCGGGTCATGGTCGGACGCGCGGTATTGATCGGCGTTGTAAAAGCTTGTAACCTGTCCGGCAGACTTAAATTCGGTATTGTAATCGAGTATGCTCGGCTCGTTGGCATTGATGTGGTATTTATCGGTGCCTGTTACCTGCTTGGCAAGGGACGGTGTTGCCAAAGCGTGGTCGAGTGAGCCGGTGAAGCCATCGAAAACGTATGAATAGGAAGTGGCCGGCAGCACGCTGTTATACCCGGCATTGGCCAGGATCGTGAGCGGCTCTTCTTTGGCGTAGGCATTGAGGTCGCCCAGGATGAGGTAATCGGTGTCGGTCGTGCCGGTAGGTTTGGTAGCCAGCCACGCTACGAGGTCCTGCTCCTGGCGTACCCGAGTCCCATTTGATTCGCCCTGGCCGTCGCCGGCGTCCGCGTCGCCTTCGCCATTGGCACTCGAGCTTTTGGATTTGAAATGGTTGACAACTACTGTGAATTTCCCGGTACTGGCGGTTTCGGTGAATGTCTGGGCCAGTGGTTTGCGGCCAACAACGTCGAAGGCCGTTTGTCCGGCCGGGTAACCCGGGCTCGTTTGTCCGTAGTGATCAGGCATGGTTGCTGCGGCGCCGTCCGGCGTTACCTTGCCGGGTTTGTAAATAAGCCCCACGGTGATTTCATCGGTTGCAATTGTACCCGGATTGATAAACGCATAAGTTCCGCTCACACCTGCACGGGCGTTGAGGCCATTCACAAGATCCTGCATGGCGCTGTTCGGGCCGTAATCATCCCTTTCCAGTTCCATCAACCCGATCACATCCGCGTCCGAGGTGTACAATGCTTCGATCACTTTTGCCCGCTGGCGCGTAAACTCCACCTGGGTATCAGCACCGCGTGAGGTAGGAAAGCCTCCGCCGGCACCGTCTCCATTGAAATAGTTGAGCACATTGGCACTGGCTACTTTCAGCGTCGCACCTGTACCGAGGGTTGGAGGCGCGGTTGGGCGCTCGTTGGCTGCGATGAAGTTCACGCCGGAAGACGTCTGAATGCGGTAACCTTCCAGCCGGTCGTCCAGGATGCCGATAACACCCGTTACCTGGTCGCCGCCGCGTAGCGTATTCGTAGCACTTAGCGGATTGCCGCCACGGCCGAAGATGACGGGATCGGGATTCTGAGTCGTGCGACCGTCGTCGAGGTAAATCTTGCGTTTAGCCGTCTCAGCAACATAGGCTGAATATCCCGCTATGCTTGGTGCATTAAATTGAGTATATTGGTCTAAACGGCCATCCGTTCCAGCAGCGTTGCTGGGGCCATCGGCCGACAATACGACCTGTCCGTAGCGGCCCAGCTGGAAATATTCCGTAACAAAAAGGTTGCCGCTCGCTGCGCTCAGATTGACCAGCATACCCTCGTAGCGTTCGAGGTCGGTAACATTAGCCACCGGGAGTGTAACGTTGGTGATTGCCGGAAGCGGAGCGGTGCTCAGTTTTTCGAACGCGCTGATTGTTTTCAATTCGGTAAGGCTGGTGGTAATGCCACTGGTAGTACTCACAAAATCGACTACTTCCCCCGAAATGCGCACCAGGTCACCTTGTGCGACAGACACGACGCCAGCAGGATCGGCCGCCACATTGTATACGAAAATACCCTCCGAAGTGGCCGGATCGGCGTCCGCATCAGCGTCTTCTTCCTGTACGTAGAACCCGTTAAGGCCTGTTGAACCGGTAAATGTGCGGGTCACGACACCTTTAATGGTAAGCGGGCCGGTCAGTGCCGCAGTGTTGCCGGAACCCTGGATGGCGTGGATTCGGGTAGCCACAACCGGCGGGGTACCTAATGCAATGCGTTCGCTTCTGAATTTCTTGTAGTTCGATTGACCCAGGTCCTTGGCAATGGTACCATCATTGTAAAACACGTGATCGCCATTGTCTACCAAAACCTGGATCTCACTGTTGCTGGCAAGTGGAGAGGGCAGGTCGACGATCGATTCGAAGCTGCCCTGGGCATTGAGGGTGGTCAGGTTGGCAGAGCGAAGCACTGGTGCGTCGCCCGGATTGCCTGTCCACGTATAAAAGCGGAAATCCTTCGGAGCTGTACCGGTTGCGGCGTCTGCAGGGCCTGCCAGGATGAGGTATTCACCGGCGGCATTCTTTTTGATCTCGCGGATACCCCTTCCACCCAGGTCGAGCTGGATCGGCGAGCCGAATGTGGCCGGGCCCGTGGTCGGATTGCCGGAGAAAAGTGAAGTCATGTTGGCCCACGGTACGATCAATGCGAGTGTACGTGTGCTGGTAGACTGGTAGGGCGCGCGGAAGCCGATGTAGCCCGTTGTGCCGTCGGGAGCGATGGTCAAGCCTTCAATGTTAAATCCGTCGAGAGCCGGGTCTTCCGGAGTTTTGCCGGCTGCTGCGCTCGCCGCAAGCCCTAACACGTCGCCGTTGGCAGCATCCCAGGCCAGCAGGTCGGTCTTCAATCCATCATAACGGCCCACATACAACAAGGTAGCAGCAGCACCCGTGCCGGACAAGTCGGTAGCAAAAATGCGGCTTCGGTTTGGACGATTGTTGCCACCCGATGCATTGCTATGCGATCCCAGCCAGTAAATGCGGTTGCCGATCATCACCGACGATTCGATGTCGACTTCGCGCGGGATGCCGCCGGAAATATCGGTGAGGCCCAATGAGCCGGTGTAATCAAAACCATTAACAGGCAAGCCCGAGTTCTGCCGGTTGTAGAGTCTCAGAACCTGGTTTTCATCATCGGCTACCAGCATATAATCATTGTCGATAGCCTGTGCTGTGGAGGCATCGCTTACCTGCGTGTGGAAGCGGGTGGACGAAAGTGTACCCGAAGCCGCCGAAGCAGCATATTTGATTACATAGGCGTTGCTCAGGCCGCCATCGGTTACGGTTACCGTAATGTCCGTGTAGCCTACGCCTGCGGGCGTGATTTTCAGGTTACGGCTGTTGGCATTGCCGGTCGTTACGGAAAGGCCGGCATCGGGTACCACTGCCTGATTGCTGCTCATTGCTGTTACCACAAGCGCCGATGCGGCTGTTTCGACATCGCTTACGTTGAATTCGATGCCTAGCGTGCGCGCAGGATCGCTTGGGTCGTTGATCACCGCACTGACAAATCCAGCCGGACTAGCAGCCGGACTGTTGTCAGGAAGAGAGAGGTAGGCCGTTGTACGGTCTGCGTCGGTGGTTGTTTCATTATCCGCCACGATCACGGGGGCATTGTCGTTCGGAGCACCGTCGTTGTCGGTAATGGCGATTGATTGGGTGGTGGTTGAACCCAAGGCAATACCCACTGACGGATTCGAGATTGTCAGGATAGCCGTTTCGGAATTCTCCGTATCGTTATCATCTGCAATGGTGAATGTCACCGAACCCGTCGTGCCGCCATTTGGAATGGTTATGGTACTGTCGGACAATATATAATCTAATGCATTAATATCAGTTCCCGAAACGCCTAGATTGATCGTCTGATCGCCGGTTACCGGTGCGGAGGCTGTGACAGTAACGGTGATGACAGTCCGGGCGGCTTCACTGCCAGCGTTGCTGCTTATTGAAAGGTTTACAACCGGCAGCATAGTGCAGGAAGTCAGCGCGGCGTCGGCAGAGGAAATGGCCAATCCGGTGGTACCGGCGGTTGGATTGACGGTGTTGACCGAGCCCGTGGGCCACATACCATCGTCGTCCGTAGCACAACCAATCACGCTGGCATTTGCGGCGCTAAGTTGTTCGATGCGCCTTACCCCGTTTGCATTATCATTGGGGATAATAGCGTTCCAGCCACCTGCGGAAGTGGTGTAGCCCGGTACTACGCTGGCGATGGTAGTACCGATCGGCTCGGCGGGCGCAATGAATAGCGGACGACCGGTCCCTGCCGCATTGTCGTAAATGGCGATCAGGTTCTTGCCGCTGGCTCCCGACGTGGTTTCTTTTAGAAATGAACCATTATTACTACCGGCGGATGTACTGTAAGCCAATACCCTGATGGACACGTCAAGCGCGCGGCGGGATAGAACCGTACCGGCCGTGTTGGCAATCACGATGGTGGGTAGAATCAGGTTTCCCGGATCGAACCGGGCATTACCGGTATTGACAAATCCGAACCAGCCGGTATAGTTTCCGGAAGCATCTGTGGTGAACGATTCGTAACCGCCTGCCGTGGTGACCGACGGGCTCGTTGTGTAAGTGTAGGTAGTACCTGCCGTATTGACGAGTAGTGGGTTACCGGCACCGGGGTTCGTTCCTCCCAGGTTATCCGCGATCGCCGCCTGGGTGTAGAACCGGTAGGTAGTGGCGGGCGTCAGCCCTGTGACGGCAGCGCGATACATGACCGGCAGGCGGGTACTGGTACCGTTGGCCATAAACTGGGGCGTGAGTACCGAGATAAAACCGGATTGGGTAAGATTTTGGGCCTGTGCCGAAACGGAAATGAGCATGCATAGCCAGAGCAGCCCGGCACACGCTTTTTGGAGCGAATGCAGATTCGTAGAAAGTTTCTTCATGTTTTAAAATTGAATTGAATAGTAGCCGGAACGATGGTAGAGTAGCCAGAGTGGTGCCTAAAATAAGACTTCAAATTTCTTTCAAAAGGTGTTAGTGCCCGGCCGAGAATGGATCAATAATGTGTTATGAATGGGAGGGTGAGCGAAACATTTGCTTAACGGGCATACCGTTAAAAAAATCACTGCTTGCCTTTAACTTTCTGTACAGGGAAAAATAATACTAGCATTACATTTAATTAATAATCAATTACTTAGTTTGAGTATGCGGACTTTTGATGGCAGGATGGTAGGATGTGGGGATAAATTTGAATTATCCTGCTAAAATGAGAACGACGTGCCCGGATCAGTGGGCGCCTTCATCCTTAAATGATATATTGCCAGCACTTGTCTCAACGATCTTAATTTTTTACACATGCTAATATGCTCATTATCACCAATAAGGTCGGTGCTCACGTGGATGATCACGGCCGGCGCGTTCAGCACTTCCCTCGCTCAGGGACCGAACGTGCTGAGTACCTACGAACTGGTTCAGGATGGTGTCAATAACAGTTATAAGCTGCCCGTCCCTAAAGGACCTACTTCGATCCCTCAGACTATGTTTTTCTTTTACAATAAAAACGGAAGCACCGACGAGGGGATTTATTTCCAGCAACTGAAATCGGAATTGTCGGTCACATTCAGTTTTGACGATCAGCCCTACATCAATGTGCCTCAGCATGTAACAGGCATGACTTTTGGCGCGGCCTCGGGCGCAAGCAGTACGCACGTACGCTCGGTACCGGTGATCAATACCAACTATTATTATGCCGATACGGCCCGGAAGATCTTCACAGCGCATCCGCAGGGGCCGGTGGGGAAGGGGGTCAACCTGTTTATGAATGCAGGATTGCAGGTGTTTCTCTCAGCGAAGCCTTTGCTCGCAGCCAATGCGCCTAAGACGGACACGAGCCGCTATTATTACGGGAAATTGCGGCTACAATTCAATAAGCCGGTGAATGATCCGGTGATTTCGTTTATCGGCCTCGGGGCAACCACTAATTTCAGCGATAAACGCCTCGGTTTCGCCACGGAGCTTGAATTGCAAACGCCATCGCTGACATTAACGAAGCTTTCGGGCAGCGAGGAAATGCAAATTGACATGACGAAAACGAAAATATTGCACTCCAAAACACCGATAACCGGCAATTGTGATAATGGCGCTGCCTGCGGGAGTGTGCTCATTAAAGGTTCACAAATCAGCACGCTGGTGTTCAACGTCTACCTGCGGCCTGACGGCGGTCCGGGCGCGTGGGGGACCGAAAAAGTGAGCAATTCGGGCGATATGTGGCACATTACAGTATCTCTGCCAGAGCAGTAGCGTTTTTTTCTTCCGCTTTCTCCGAATGCATGATACGCTGGCGGTGCATTTCTCCCCAGTTGATCAGGGATTCAATCACCGGGGAAAGTGTATCGCTGTAAGGTGTCAGCTCGTACTCAATCGAGACCGGGAAGTCGGTATATACCTTTCGGGTGACGAATCCATTGATTTCCAATTCTTTTAATTCGTTGGAGAGGACCCTTGCCGATATGCCGTTAATAGCGCGCTGAATTTCATTGAACCGTTTGTGCCCCTCGGAAAGTGCGATGATGATCCGCAACCTCCATTTGCCTCCGATAACATACAATGCATCTCCTGCCGCATTGAGTTTGTTGTAGCATTGCGCCGGGCTGGGCCTTTCGCCGTTGTGATGAGTGAATGCCATGTTGATTTTTGCTAACTAAAAGCTTATTACTAACCTTTTGTATATTGCTATCATTTGTATAGTAAAGGTAGCTAGTTTTGGCAAAAAATCAAAACTGACATGAAAGCAAAGAAAATCGCTACCATCGCTACTGAACTTTCACACTGCACCGCATTTAATGCAGCCCTCCCACTGGCCTGATCTGGACCGCCGCCTTCCTGCGCGACCCATCGATTTTTTTACTTGGGAAGGCGGTTGCTAATTAATTCATGCGCTTTGAAAACCAATGTTTGATTGAATGTTTAAAGCTGATGCAGTAGCGCATTTTATTGGTTAAATTTGAAATGAATGTTTCAGCTAAACACTATCACAATGGTAAGAACAGTTATCAGGCCGGATAAAGCATCGATTTCATTCGATATCCCTGAACAGTATATTGGGAAGGAAATCGAGGTTATTGCATTTGAAAAGAATGCGGCGGAGGAAACAAAGACTGTGAAAAGGAAATCGGTTACGTTTGATGCGGTTTCGATTGATACACGTGGTTATAAATTTAACCGGGA
>DATMSL010000444.1:0-5672 GCA_035565435.1 Dyadobacter sp.
GGATGGAGCTCTGTATATCAAAAGTGTGTGTTAGTGCTTATTCCGAACGCCATATTTGTGCGTTCGGAATTTTGTTATTTATGGATTGCGATCTGATAAACTGTACTATGCATGACACGGAACTTGTTTCCGGAGAGACCGACTTTAACAGCGTTGGGCTCATCACTCACTGACTGTCGAGCAATTCAACACAGCGGAACGCTAGTGGCGTTGAATCGAAATCGGGACATTGTCTTGGGAATCAGGAAGCTATTCTGTAACTTTTACATCCAGTAGCCCACTTCCGTCAGATCTCATCACTCAACGATGGCCGTGCAATAAGCCAGTGAAGAATTAAGTCAGCGACCGCTCGCGGGTTAAAAGATGGTACTTCCGGCAGAAGTGACCGAATTTGTACTAAAATCATGGTCCGACGAAAGTATTACGTCATCTTTGCCGATTTTTCAGTTAGATTTAGAACCTTTGTAGCTTATTTGTGACAACTATTTCTACAAAATAGCAGTACGTGGAGATAGAAAGCATCCAGTTGTCGTGGGTTGTAAAGTGATATCTGTACCCTTCTCTTGCTAGAAAATGGAATTTATTATCGTAGACGACAGTGTTTTCGATCAATTTACCCAGGAAAAGCTACTACTTAAAAGTGGTTTGACCGAAACGGTAAGGACGTTTAGCTCAGCGCAGCAGGCGATAGACCATCTCCGCACGCAGGATGCCGACATGCCTGATACCGTGATTCTGCTCGACTTGCAAATGCCGGGGCTCAATGGCTTCGAATTCACCGAACAGTACGGCCTGTTACCCAAGGCGGTCCGAAAGCGGATTCGCCTGTTTATGATTTCGTCTACCGTAGATGCTTCCGATATTGAGCAGGCCGAAGCCAACCCCCACATTATCCAGCTTTTGCCAAAACCCCTGGAAATACCGCTGCTAAGAGAGCTTCTCAAATCATAGTACTTCGTTTCGCAGTCAGTTCCACGAGGCATTCCATCCGAGGACTTCGAATGTTTTACCGGCCATTTCCACAGATTCTCTGATTGCGGCAAGTGATAAATTCCCACAATTTAAATCGAAAGTCAGGGGCCGTTGTGGTTATATTTGCGTCTAGCGCATTAACCAGAGATTATCATGCCTTTTCGAAGCTCCTTCGTTATTCCATTCCTTGTTTTTGCAGTCACCTTTGCAGTATCCTGTGATCGGTCGGCGGGAACGCCCCAAAAAGCTGCTGAACTGCTCACTGCCGTGCCGCAGTGGAAAATCGAGGAAATTGTTGTCAACGACGCAGTTACCTTCAAGGACGGCAAGATGACACAGCAATTCGGCGGAATCGACTTTCAGCGGTACATGGAAACCGTCCAGGTGAAAAAGGATGGCGTGTTCTCGGGCGTTTTCAAAGGAGAGTCCACGCCTTTTTTGCTTAAATGGCAGGTCAACGATAACAATATCACGATTGGTGCGCCGGCGGGAGGGGGCAAAGGAGAATGGACGGTGCGGCCCGATGATGTCCGAAAAAACTCATTCGTCATGAAAACCCAAAGTACCGCCTACGACTATCCGCGGATGACTACCATTGCTCTGAAATTTAAGGCGGCACTATAACATTTACCTATACTAAATCACCATGAGCAAGCTTGACAAGGCTTTCGAACTTTTTGACGATTACAACAAACGCTCCCCTGAGCACCTCGTGTGGGAAAATGTGGAATATCCGGTTGAATATTTCTATGCCCTGAAACTGTATGATTGGGTCACGAAACTGGATCCACAGGCCGATGAAAGCCTGCTTCTCGCATCGCGATGCCAGCATATCGGGCGCTGGGAGATTACGCGCAAAAGCTATCCCGATGGCCGCGTGGGTTATCTCAAATGGCGTAGCGACCTCTCAAAATACCACGCTGGAATCGCTACTGAAATCCTTGCAAGCGTTGGTTACGACGAGGAGACGATCAACCGGGTAAAGCAGATCGTCCTGAAACAGCGCCTCAAAAGTGACACCGATGTGCAGACGATGGAAAATGCCCTCTGCCTCGTTTTTCTCCAATACCAATACGACGATCTGATCGCGAAAATGACCGAAGAAAAAATGATCGACATTCTGCGGAAAACCTGGGGTAAAATGACTACCCCCGGTCATGAAGCCGCATTATCTTTGCAATACAGCGAGCTGGGGAGGGATTTGATTTTGAAGGCTTTGAAGGAGGATTGAACGTCATTGAAAGATTTCTGACAAATGATAAACCCGGTCGATAATACATCGATCGGGTTTTGTATTCAATACCAACTACTTACTTCCGCGACAATTCGTGCGAGGCGTCCAGGCTAAGGGCGACCTTCACCAATTGCACAAATTCCGAGCGGTAACCTTCTTCATCCTTGCCGAATGCGGTCCGAGCGCGTTTGATCACGTCGTTATAGGTGGCCGATCCTTTATATTCCGAGTTTCGCAGCAATAGTCCGAATTCCGCAACCGCACTGGCAAAGCGCAGGTTTTCAGAACATTTATCGAATGCTACCGAAGTGGCCTTTACCGGCAAATCGAACAATACACTTTTTTCGCTATCCGGCTTTTTATAACGGACTTTGACGGTCATCATTTCGTCGGGATTACTGGTCAGAGCCTGGCTGTTGGACTGATATTTCAATGGTTCGACCTTACCGATAAAACTGGTTGCAATACCTCGCGGCACGATCTCGTAAATGGCCGTCACGGTGTGTCCCGAGCCCATGTCGCCCGCGTCCATTTTATCATCGTTGAATTCGTCATTCCGCAATGCGCGGTTTTCGTAACCGATAAGGCGGTATGCCTGTACATGCGCAGGATTAAACTCGATCTGGATTTTGACATCTTTGGCGATCGTAAACAGCGTACCACCGAATTCCTGTACAAATTCCTTCCGCGCCTCCTGAATGTTATCGATGTAAGCATAATTGCCGTTGCCCTTGTCGGCCAGGGTTTCTACATGGCTGTCTTTATAATTCCCCATTCCAAAGCCCATTACACTGAGGAAAATGCCGGCTTTGCGTTTTTCTTCGATCAATTTCTGTAACTCGGATTCGTTGGAAATGCCCACATTAAAATCACCATCGGTGGCGAGGATCACCCGATTATTACCTTTTGGAAGAAAATGCTTTTTGGCCAGATCATAAGCAAGTTCAATCCCCTCGCCGCCTGCTGTGGAGCCGCCAGCTTCCAGTTTGTCGAGCGCGTCTTTAATTACCTTCTTTTCGTTTCCGGCAGTTGGGGGCAACACCAGGCCAGCGGAGCCAGCGTAAGTGACCAGGGAGATTTTGTCTTCAGCACGCAGCTGGTCGACAAGCAGCTTGAAGGCTTGTTTGAGTAGCGGAAGTTTATTCGCATCGCTCATCGAACCAGAGACGTCGATGAGGAAAACCAGGTTGGACGCAGGTAAATTTTCGGTAGAAACCGTTTTAGCCTGCAAGCCAACGTGTACCAGTTTCAATCCCGGGTTCCACGGAGAATCAGTGGTTTCGGCAGTGATGGCCAAAGGGTGTTCGCCCTCTGGTTGCGGATAGTTATAATCAAAGTAATTAATCATTTCTTCAATCCTGACGGCGTCTTCGGGCGGCATTTGGCCGTTGTTCAGAAAGCGGCGCACATTGCTATAAGCGGCTCGGTCGACGTCGACGGAGAATGTGGTTACAGGTTGCTGGCCGACAGACAAAAAGTCGTTTTCGTTGATGGGCTTGTAGCTTTCCGCTTCAACGGACGTTTGCCTAACACTGCCGTGGAAAGTGGCTGGAGCGGCGGCAACCGAGTGAGAGCTAGCCTTTTTCATGAGCATTGGCTGGCCGGTGATCACTACCTCACTCAACGTTTCCGCCTTTTGAATAAGGATAATCTTCAAAACAGAATCAGAGGTGATAGGGGCCGTCAGATCTTGGTAACCGGCCATTTTGAATACCAATGCCCGTGCAAGTTCGGGCACATTTAGCGAAAAATATCCCGAGCGATCGGTGACGGTCGTGGCGCCGCCGCCTTGGAGGGAAACGGTTACGCCGGCGAGCGGCATGTTAGCGGCGTCGGTTACGGTACCTCGGATTTGCCGTCCGGGCAGGAATGCAAATGCACTCAAAATCACGGCTAATAGAATGGTTACTCTGGCTTTCATGGTTTCCTGATTTAGTTATTTACCCGCTGGATGCGCGCCTTCTGCTCATTCCATAAAAGTTTTTAAATTTTTTTATGGAATTTTGATTGAACCGCATCCAGTAGTCAGAATGCTGGAAAACCTCTCCAAAGGCGCACGTGAAGTTTTTGAAACTGTTTCGTTTAAAGGGCAATGAACCGGTACCCGAGGCTGAGAGGCTGGCGGATTACCGGCGCTATGGCGACGTCGCCGTGCTGGGTGCATTGTATGAGCCTTATATGGATATGGTGTTTGGCGTTTGTTTTCAGTACCTGCGCAATGAAGCGGATAGCAAGGATGCGGTCATGCAGATTTTTGAAAAACTCATTATCGATTTAAGGCAGCACGAAGTATCCAACTTCAAAAGCTGGCTGCATAGTGTGGCGAGAAACCATTGTTTAATGAAACTCCGCTCAGTACGCGTCGTTTCAGGTTTCGAGCACATGGAAGCAGCCGAACACGAATTGCATTGGGTTACGCAGACAGAAGATACGGCACTGCACCTCGACGGCCAGCTCGACGCGCTGGATGAATGCATTCAAAAACTCAGCCGCGAGCAGCGGATTACCATCGAGCTTTTTTACATGCAGGACAAATGCTACCGCGATATTGCCGGGGAAACCGGTTTTGACATGGGCAAAGTGAAAAGTTATATCCAGAATGGAAAGCGGAACCTGAAAATTTGCATTGAAGGCCATGGCAGCAATTAACGACCTCATTCCCGATTTCGATGACTTTGAGCGCTATTATAGCGGGGAGATGCGGGTGGATGAACAGCGTGCCCTCGAAGGGCGGATGCTCGATGAGCCGTTCGTAGCCGAGGCTTACGAAGGCTACCTCGTATGGCGCGTCACGCATTCGGACGCCGCGGGTACACGTGCGGATCTGCGTGAGCGCCTGCATGAGTGCGTAGCGCGCGAAAGAAAGCCTGGGTTGCCGTTGTGGGCTTACACCTCGGCGGCGTCAGTGCTGCTGGCGCTGTTTGCTTACTGGACGTTTTTTTTGGACGATAATCAAGTTGTAGTACAAAAAGATGCGACTACATCCCGGAATACGACGGTGAAAGAGGCGAAGAAACCTGTTCCGGCGGATGATAAATTCGCAAAAGCTCCCGAGCCGGTAGCCGTTCAGCCTCCGAAAACACCGTCATTAGCCAATTCCAAACCCGCCGCCAGTAAAACGGGGGGCCAAGCTGTCGCAGGCGAACCAGTGCACGATTCTGCATTTTTATTGAAATCCAATGCATTTGCACCTAATGCTCTGGCCAAGGCGGAGGTGCAGCGAGAGCAAATTGTCGTTCCTCAGACGCATTCGGATTTGAACCAACCTACACCTGCGCAGCCCGCTCCAAACCCAGCTAGTGCACTGGCGGCGTCCGGAACGTTGCGCGCCCTGGGTAGATCGGCCGCTAACCGGTCACAAGCCGAGCCTTCGAAACCTTTGCTTGTATCTCAAAAGACAGCTGATACCGTTCCGGAGAATCCCGGAGAAGTACTCAATGAGGTTGTTGTCACCGGGTCGTCGATC
>DATMSL010000445.1:0-4284 GCA_035565435.1 Dyadobacter sp.
CCAGCGCCTGCCACTGGGCAGCCCATTTTGCAAAAACTTCATCACTGATAAACTTTGGCATGCTCGCTGAGATTTAATGGTTTAAAAAGATATTTGCTTCCCGATCGTGCAGCGCAACCCGCATCCGCACAATGGAAAGCAATATACCTAAGGGCAAGGAGGCATTGTAACTAATTCGTTGAAAAAATAGAACTAATTCGATTTATCGGTTAGGTTAATGATTGCACGTTGATGTTCGTTAAGCGTCGCGAATCAGGTTACAAACCGCGGCCGGCGCGTCGCGGACTGCGCGTCGCGGGTTACGCACCCCGGGGCCACGATCCGAAGAACCCGTTTTGAGTTCCTCGAACCATTCGTTTCGCCCTGGCTTTTAGTTTGATGAGTCAGACGCAAGCGCCAATCAGGTTCTTTTTTCAGCACCCCGTCCTGATTGACAATTCAAAATTGCGCAAACCCTCGCCCGGGTGTAAGCGTGTAAACACGTGAATGCAAAAACAGGTGTTTTCCGGGGGTCAGGGGGTAACAATCCGTTCGGCTAATCCAAGTTTCAAGGCTTTAATGTCGGCCAGCACCAGCTGCGCCATTTTTCTCGCGCCAAGTTCGTTGAAATGTGTGTTATCTTCTTTTCCGGCAGGATAGTTAGGATTTTCGCCAGGTATAAGGTGCAGATACAGTAGTTTGGAATTTTCGACGCCCATATCTTGAAGCAATGCCTGGCTCCGCTTATCCAGGTCAATAAGGGGAACTTTTTGCGCCGCAGCCACGTCCCTTACCAGCTGCGAATACACAGCGTGCGTTTCCTGAATCTTTCCTTCGGAATCGAAACTCCGCCGGGCCACGGGTGTAATCAACACAGGGTTAGCCTTTTTTGTGCGGGTTTCCTCAATAAAACGCACCAGGTTTTTCTGAAAACCCACCTCGTCGATGTAGCTCTTCTTTGTTTTAACTTCATCATTATGCCCGAACTGGATCAGTACATAATCCCCTTCCTGCAAACTATCGGCCACCGATTGCCAACGGTTCTCCTCGATGAAGGTTCTGGTACTTCGCCCATTCATCGCCCGGTTATCCACTTTTACGCTCTTGTCAAAAAACCAGGTGAAGGGCATTCCCCAGCCAGCTTCCGGATACGCTTTCACCTGCTTATTGGCCATGGTGGAATCGCCGATCAGGTAGACCGTTATAGGGCGTTCAACCGGGAGAAAACTCATGATCAGCAGCAGGCAAGGTGCAGCCAGCAGTCGAAAAAAACGAAGTCTATTCATTGTATTGGTAAAAAGAAAAGTCATTGATTAAGATCAGAACGACCGCAAAAGAATACTGTTTTATGGGTTTACTGTAATTCAGACGGGTTTCTTATCCGGAAATAAATGCCTTTCTTCGCAACGCCATCAATGGAGACACATCATGAAATTCCTGCCCGCTTTACTTTGGCTCACTCTGTTTTGCTCTGCCACAGTTTTCGCTCAAAAGCCTGCACCCGCGAGGGTAATCACCTACCGTAACCCGGTGATAGCCGGCGACTTTGCCGATCCGTCGGTGATACGTGTAGGCGATACCTATTTCGCGGTTGGAACCTCCTCGGAATGGGGGCCGGCATACCCTATTTACAGTTCCAGAGACCTTGTGAATTGGGAATACGTCGGACCGGTTTTCGCGGAACTGCCCAAATGGACGGTGGGAAGCTACTGGGCGCCGGAGCTATTTTTCCGGAATGGGACATTCTATGTTTACTATACCGCCCGACGGAAATCAGATAAACAGTCGGTGATCGGCGTGGCGACCACTAAAGATATTACAAAAGGTTTCAAAGACCACGGCGTGATCATCGAATGGACAAGAGAGGCCATCGACGCCTACGTGGTGGAAGATAAAGGGAAGCTGTTTATCACCTGGAAAGCCTATGGGCTCGACAAAGACCGGGGCATCGAATTGCTAGGTGCCGAACTCTCGCCCGACGGGCTGAAAGTAACCGATAAGGAGTTCAGCCTCATTAAAGCCGATCAGGCAGGCTGGGAAGCTGGCGGCGCCGAAGGGCAGGCTATATTTAAAAGAGGAAATTATTGGTATATGCTCTATTCCGGTAATGCCTGCTGCGGCGACCGCTGCGACTACCAGGTAGGGCTGGCGAGGGCCGAAAAATTGCAGGGGCCATGGGTCAAATATGCAGGTAACCCGGTCCTTTTTGGGGACGATACCTGGAAATGTCCGGGGCACGGCACCGTCGTGGTCACACCCGATCGCCGCTATTTTTACCTGCACCATGCCTACAACGGTATCGATTTTACATTTGCAGGGCGTCAGGGTGTTCTCAGCGAGTTGATATGGGACGAAACGACCCGCTGGCCGGCATTCAGGTATGGCAAAACAACACCCGCGCAAGCAGAATCTCCCACCGGTGCGGGACCTGTACCGCAGCATAGCCTCAACTTTTCGGTCAACTACGAGCGCGATACGCTCAGGTTACCCTGGGTATTCGATGCCAGCCTGCCGAAGCCGAAATTCGGTGTCAGGGCCGCTGCGCTGGAAATCGAATGCGAAAATCCGGCCCGAACAGGCAATTTCCTGGGGCATACCATTAAAAAAGGCAGTTACACCTATACCGCCGAATTTGTGATCAAGGACAACCTTTTCCAAAATATCGTCCTGTACGGCGATGCCCAAAACGCGATCGGCTACGGCGCGGGCCAAAACCGCATCGAGCTGTGGCAAGTGAAAGACGGCCAGTACAAAATGCTACAAACACAGGAAGTTCCTGATAAATACAAGAATATCAGACTGGAATTGCAAAGCCGTTACGGACGCTATTACACGTTCAGCTGGGGCGTAAAAGGCCAGAAAATCGACTCACTCACCAGCTCTGTACAGATAGAAGCGCCCTGGTTGCCCCGCTGGGACAGGGCACCAAGGGTTGGGATCAGCGTTAGCGGCGCACCAGACCAGAAAAGTGAAATTAAAGCGATTGAAATGAAGTACGATTAAAAGTACTGCTGCATCAGCTTCGGATACGCGGGTATCACCACTTCCGGCCCCTCGATTTCGATGTGCCATTTTTTCTCCCATTCGAAACTGAGGCCGACGTGCCTATGTTCCGATTTACCTGTTGAAGTCGCTGCAAAAGGTAATGCAAGGCCGGCGGAAGCCGCGCGCAGAAAATCCCTGCGGTTGAAAGAAGATAATTGGTTCATAGGACTTTTTTACCACGCCCTCGGCGCATAACCAATATGCCCTTCGTCGATATCGCGTAGCAGCCCGTAATTATAAGGCGCGCCGGCGAGTTTGCGTGCTGTGGTGTTATTCATGATGGCAAAATAGAAATCCCCGATTTGCTTGGGTTGAGGCGGGTCGTAGCTAATGACAAAAGCTACTTCGTTGTCGACCGTCCTTGTTTCCCCGACGGCCATATCCATTTTAATGGGGCTGTTGTTAGTCGGTCCCGGAATCGCGTTTCCATCCGGACCTCCGATGTCGTCATTGTAAATCCCGAAGTACGGCGGGTCATGAGGGGTAACCCGGTATTGCCATATCTCATAGCCGTCCGCCGCGGGGAACGACGCAGTGGCGATTCGCTTCACATGAATACGCACCCTGAACACCGCTTGCGCATACTCGCGCCGCGAACCAAACTCAAACCGATAGGCGTGCTCCAACGGAAGCACGAAATCCAGATTGCCCGGTAGTACCGTGGCTGCCACTTCGTTAGTGAGTTTCTTAAGAAAATCAACCCTTGTAATCTCGAATTCGCACGGAAATGCGCGTGGCGTACCATCGACACGGTTGCAGTTACTCACGGGCTCGGGAACATGATGATCCTGGCAGGAGAAAGCCATTGCCAGCATGAGAACGGATGACAGTGAAAGCAGTTTGATTAGTCGTAATGTTTTCATAGTCTTGATATTAGGGTGTAGTGATCAGATAAGTTTAAAACAGGTTACTGCTACCCGCCTTAGTTGTAACTTTTTATTTGATGGTCACAAAAGATAAGGTCTGCAAACACTTGGCTCGCAGACCTCACTTACATATTCAGCGCTTCGATAAGGGCCGAAGCCCTCAAACGTCGTTCATTTTGACATCGACGGGCCTTCCCTACTTCGCGGGTTGGTCGGTCAGTTCGGCTTTCCGCAGTTCGAGTACGATGCGGATGCCTATTCCGGCAATTGCCACCGCAATCCCGAGCTGGGCCAGTCCTGCCCACATGCTAATCGTCCATTCCATTGTTGTATCGATTTGAGTTTCAGCACAAAATAAAAACGACCGAATGTGGGATTAAAGTGTTATCAATTA
>DATMSL010000446.1:0-8777 GCA_035565435.1 Dyadobacter sp.
ATGATTTTGGGAAATGGTGTAACAAGAGATGTTCGGCCACAAAAATATATTTATTCTATATATCCCATATACTATATTGAAAATAAACTTGTACTGATTGAATTTTGTGGCCTGATGAGCTGTCGTTACATGCTTACGGCATTTCCAATCGTCCGTTGAATTGTTTGCTACCCATGTTGCGTGCCTGAAGGCACTGGTCTTCCTGATAGGCAATCATTTGAGGTGACAGGTAATCGGGTGAGCGATACGGTGTTGGTGGTCGCCATCCGTTTTACGCGCCTCGCGACACTGTCTGCAGTGGTCGGCAACGATTTCATGCAACAAGTAAATCGCACTAGCGAGGTAATGTTGATGGTTACTATCCTGCTACGCACCTTGCGGCATTTGGTGTCGAGTACAGGCATGTTTAATGCCGCGAGAAATGTATAAAAATCGCGTTAGCGATGTAATATTGGGAGCGACTACATCCGGCTTCACTTTTAAATGCCGTTAGGCATGCAACAACAGCCCGCAAATCCCAACCAAACGTTAATGCACGCCCTCGGTCGTCATAATCATTCGGCGTAGCGCCCCGTCTGCTTCATAAAACAGCCGATCAACGCAGACAGACCTGCGGTGGCTCCCGCCCTCTGGTAATGCGCCATTATGATAGAAAAAGTAGTCGCCCCCCTTGAATTCGATGATGGCCGGGCGATTGGTGGCACAGTTTCCGGCAATTTCATTTAATATTCCTTTGAATTCCCACGGCCCGTCAATATGCCGGCTCATCGCATAGGCCACTTTCTCGGGATAGCCGTAGCCATAAGTCAGGTAATAAATGCCGTTCTTTTTGTGAATGTGCGCACCTTCGGTAAACCCGGGGAGATCCAGCATCCTGATATCGCTATCGAGCTCTGTCAGATTGTCTTTCAATTTGGCAAAATAGCATTGCCCGTTGCCCCAGAAGAGGTACGCCTTGCCGTCATCGATCAGAACCGTCGGATCGAGGTTCGCTTTGTCGCTTTTGGTAGCGGGCAGCATATCATGGGTCACCAAAGCAGCCCCTTTCGCGTCCACAAACGGGCCGGTGGGATTGTCGGAAACGGCCACACCAATTGCCTTGTAAGGCCCGCCCTTGTGTGTTACCGACACGAACCAGTAGAGCTTATCCCGGTATTTAACCACTTTTGACGCATAAGCATCGCCGCTCGCCCATTGGAAATCAGTAGCCTTCAAGGGTGAAGTATGTTCGGTCCAACGCATGAGGTCGCTGGATGAAAAACAAAGCCAGTCGTGCATATAATAGTCGTCGACGCCAGGTGGCGGATCGTCGTGGCCCGTGTATAAATAGACCGTCTCGTCATGTACAAGCACCGTCGGGTCGGCGGTGTAGTGATTTCGGATAATGGGATTCCCTTCCTTGATCATATATCCTCAATGCTGTTGGTGGGAGTATTATTTGTCAAAAACTATTTCAAACGGCGCAATCGTCTCGCCGATGTCACCGCCCGCCACGTCCAGCCCGGCGGCAGATGTGTCCATTTGGGCGCGATAACCCATGCGCAGCGACTGATTTCAGGTCAGTTTTGTGTCATCAATCACGCAAAAACAATCAAGGTCATGACACAGAAAACAACAACAACCATCTATTGGATAGGCACGGCATTAACATCGCTCTGGTTCGGTGCAAGCGGCTTTTTTGAACTTACCAAAAATCCTGTCGTGTGGGATATAACCGTACAGCTCGGTTACCCGGCGCATTTTATTTACCTGCTCGGCGTTTTCAAACTTTCGGGCGTGGCGGTGCTCCTCACCCCCAACAGATTGCACCGGCTGAAGGAATGGGTATTTGCGGGGATATTCTTCGACATCATTTTCGCATTCGTATCCAAACTCGCGGTGATCGGCTTTCCGGCAACCATCGACGCGATCGTCGCATTTGTGATGGTGTCCGTCACTTATACCATGTTCCGCAGACTTGAAAAATACTCCGGAAACGCATTCGACCAGGGTCACGTGTTAGTACAAAGGTAAAATGGATATCCTACCGAGCCCATCTGGCCTGGCTGTTTTTGTCAAAACTGCACCAGAGCAACAGTCCACCAGCGACCTACCTTCGTACTGCGATTTCGCACTGAACCATTTTAAATCGAAGTCTATGAAAAAGGCCATTTTCTTTCATGCCGGCTGTCCGGTTTGCCTCAGCGCAGAGCAGGACCTATTAAACCTCATCCCGGCCGACCAGATAGAAATAGTACATCTCGGTGAGGACAAAGGAAAAATTGCCGACGCCGAACGGGCTGGCGTACAGTCGGTACCGGCATTGCTCACGCCAAACGGCAATGTGCTGCACATTAATTTCGGCGCGTCGATCTCCGACCTTAAATAGTGATTTACAATGCATTATGAGCAGCCTGGAATACTCCTCCCGGGCTGCTTTGTTTTATTTTCAAAAAAATACTACTCTACCATTTCTATATACTAAATAATATCCATAGCTTTGCCAGAGAAAATTAAGATCCCTACACATGAGACCACCGATTATACCTTACTGTTGTCGACCGAAGCTCCGTAAGCAGCATTAGGAAAGGCTGTTTAGCAGTAACCACCACGCATAACACCATCGAAAACAGTAAAGCAATTCCTCATTTATGAAGACATTTTTAACGACCCTATTCAGTTCAGCTATTCTACTTATCTCATTTGTTGCACAAGCCCAGAACGCACCGATCGTGAATGCGACGGTTTCAGGAAAAATTCTGGACGCCTCCAACGACTCCCCGCTCATCGGAGCGACCGTGACGATCAAAGGAACGACCAACGGCGCGGCCACAGATGCAAATGGTGAATTTCAGCTTGTAACGGGTCAGAAGCTTCCATTCACATTGATAGTTTCATTTTTAGGATATATCAAAAAAGAAACCGTGATCGAAGGCAGCGGGGTCACGATCAAGCTTGATCCTTCGGCCGGTAACCTCGAAGACGTCATCATTTCTTCCCGCCGCCGTCAGGAATCAGCGCAGGAAGTGCCTATTCCGATCTCGGTAATCCGGGGTTCGGCTGCGGAAGATGCGGGCGCGTTCAATGTGAACCGTTTGAAAGAACTGGTGCCAACCGTTCAGCTCTATGTTTCCAATGCGCGTAACACGACCCTGAACATCCGCGGTCTCGGTTCCACGTACGGTCTGACCAACGACGGTATCGACCCGGGTGTAGGTTTCTATGTAGACGGCGTTTACTATGCACGTCCGGCCGCCACCGCGCTGGATTTCATCGACATCGAGCGCATTGAAGTACTTCGCGGACCTCAGGGAACGCTTTTCGGGAAGAACACCACCGCCGGTGCATTCAACATTACTACACGCGGCGCAAGCTTCGATCCGGGCGGCAGCTTCGAACTGAGCTACGGTAACTTCGGCTACATTCAGGCCAAAGGGTCATTCACCGGCCCGATCAACAAGAAACTAGCAGCGCGCGTTTCCTTTACCGGAACTCAGCGTAACGGCCTGTTTTTCAATGAACATACTCAGCAGCGCATCAACGACATCAACAACATCGGTGTACGCGGCCAGATTCTCTACCAACCCAGCAGCAAGGTTAACATTACGGTGATCGGTGACGTTTCGGACCAGAAACCCAACGGATACGGCTGGCCAGTGGCCGGTGTGGTGCCTACCAAACGTGCAGCTTACCGGCAGTTCGACGCGATTATCGCTGATCTGAACTACAAACTCCCCTATTCAAGCGCATTCGAACGCAAAGTGGACCTGGACACGCCTTCCAAAGCGGACAACAGACTGGGCGGTGTGTCGGCCAATGCAGATATCAAAATCGGTAATGGAACACTTACGGCTACTTCGGCATGGCGCTTCTGGAAATGGGTACCGCTCAACGACCGCGATTACCTTGGACTGCCGGTATTTACCATCTCTTCCGGTAACTCGGTACACGACCAATGGTCACAGGAGATCCGTTATTCGGGTAAAATCTCCCCGAAACTCAGCGGTGTGGTTGGCTTGTTCGGCCTTTGGCAAGACCTGAAATCAGATCCTGTACAAACCGAGGAAGCGGGTTCGGCACAATGGCGTTTCGCACAAAGTACGATCAGCGAGCTTTGGAAAACACCGGGTTTGTTCGATAACTTCGGTATCCGTACCACCAACCGCATTAAAAGCACCAGCCTTGCCGTTTTTGCGCAGGCCGACTGGGCTATCACCGACAAGCTGCACGTATTGCCAGGTGTACGTTACAACTACGACAAAAAAGTAGTAGACTATAAAAGAGAAACTTACGGCGGCCTCCAAACCACCGACCCCGCGCTGCTGGCATTGAAAAAACTGGTTTACACCGATCAGGCATTCAATACCAACTACGATCAAGGTAATTTCTCGGGGCAGCTGTCGGTTCAATACAAAGCCAACAGCAAATTCAATGCTTATGCTACCTATTCGATCGGTTATAAGCCTATCGGTGTGAACGTAGGTGGTTTGCCGACTGCCAACGGGGCGGTTCTCCTCGACCTGGCCAATGTGAAACCAGAACACGTGGATCACAAAGAACTGGGTATCAAGACCAGACCGACTGCTAACTCGGTATTGAACCTGACGCTTTTCCGTTCGGACATCAACGATTATCAAACACAGGTTCAGACTCCTGAGCCGGGTGTGAACCGCGGCTACCTCGCAAATGCGGAGAAAGTGCGTGTACAAGGTGTGGAAGTAGATGGAAATATCCGTTTCAGCAACCTGTCGTTCAACGCGGCGGTGGCTTATACCGACGGTAAATATGTTACTTTCAAAAACGCGCCTGTTCCTTTGGAAGAAGTAGGTGGTGAGCAGGCTTTCAAAGATATTTCTGGCGGCAGACTGCCGGGTATCTCCAAATGGTCGGGATCTGTGGGCGGTGAAGGAACGGTGAAAGGTACATTCCTGGGCTTGAAAGGCAACTATTTCCTGGGTATCGATGTGTTTGCACGCTCAGAGTTCTCATCCAACCCGTCGCCATCCAAATACCTGAACATCGGAGGTTACTCGCTCACCAACGGCCGCCTCGGTTTCCGGGCATCGAACGGCATTTCGTTCTTCGTGTGGGCCAGAAACGTGTTCAATAAAGATTACTACGAACTGCTTCTGGCAGCGCCAGGCAGCTACGGTCAATATGCCGGGGTAGTAGGCGACCAGCGCACCTACGGCGTGACATTGCGCTACTCATTCTAAGATTTCGAGTGGAATACTAATATTATAACACTAACGATCGGAACGTCCCACTTGGAGCGTTCCGATTTTTTGTCTTGACCCAAAAAGACACGCCCTACCCTAAGCCATTACATTATCCGGCTCTGTTCTTTTCTTTTTTGAGGGCTCAATGGGACCACTCGTGATTTGAAAAATCGAAGCGCCTAGTTTCACTTCGAGCAACGCCAGTGTTTTGATCGTAAAATTATGTGTGCCGGTCATCCATTTACTCACCTGCGACTCCTTTTTGCCCAGCATCTCAGCCAGGTCTTTTTGCGTCAATCCCTTTGATTCGAGTATTTCATGGATCCGGTCGGATAGATCGAAACTTGTGCCAATGAATCTATCAATGGCTGGATCCGGAGTAATCCTTTCTAATAAATTTATCATGATTATATATCTATGAACAGTTCACCTTCAAGTTTCATGAGATCAGGAGAATAGTAAATATCACCGTCCCGTATTTTCTCGATCAACCTTTTATCAATCTCCATCATTAATTTCATCGCTTTCCAGGTTTCAGCGCCATCCTGGGTTTTCTGCCCTTTCTTTTCTCCACCACCGTCTAGAATGACGATGTTCTGACTACATCTGATACAATAAATCCGCAGTCTTGAGAAAGCGACCGGTCCGGCGCTCACATTGTTTTCTGAACGAAAATACCGCGGCTCCGCCCCACGGTCTTTCAGATAGCCGAGCCAACTGCTTATCATATCAAGGTCTTCTGCGAAGCCATTTCTCGAATATTCCTTCACGAAATTATTCGTTTCTGAAAACTTACTACCCTCAAATCTGATAGTATAGATGGTAATCATCTGGAATGGGAATACAATTCAAAATAGATACGATTCACCTATAAGTTAAGTTCAAAGATAAAACATTTCCTGACAAAAAGGAATGTTGAGTGAGATCGACCTTAGTGGCAATATCTAAAAATTTCCCCTTATTGTCTAATGAGTAGATATTAGCCCGGCGTCGCTTCACCATCCGAACAGGACCAGTTTTCCGGCAGTAAATCAGCATATTACTATGAAAAAACTCGCGCTACTCGCGTGGGCGCTTCCTGCGCTTGCGTTCGGACAATCCACTACGCTCCAACAAGGCTTCCAAACCCCGCCCGACGCCGCCAAACCGCGGGTATGGTGGCATTGGATGAACGGCAATATTACCAAAGAAGGCATTACCAAAGACCTGGAATGGATGAAGCGCGCAGGCATAGGCGGTTTCCAGAATTTCGACGCGAGCCTTTTTACGCCCAATGTCACGCCAAAGAAGCTGGTGTTTATGACGCCGGAATGGAAGGACGCATTCAAACATACCACCGATCTTGCCGAAAAGTTGGGCCTCGAAATGGCTATCGCAGGCTCACCGGGGTGGAGCGTAACGGGTGGCCCGTGGGTACCAGCGGCCGACGCGATGAAGAAATACGTCTGGACCGAAACCCGCGTCGCCGGGGGACAGGCATTTACCGGCAAACTGCCTCAACCCAAGCCCGTAGCAGGCAAGTTTCAAAATGTACCGCTTCCCGCCGAGGGTGGCATTACGGGTCCGACAGGCGAAGTGCCGGATTACTATGCCGATGCAGCGGTGATCGCCTACCGCCTGCCCACAGCCGACAAGCTCATGACTTCATTGAACCCCAAAGTGACTTCCAGCGGAGGTAATTTCTCCGTCGCGGAATTGACAGATGGTGACCTGGGTAAAGCCAGCCTGCTGCCACCGATGGAAGTGGGGCAGGACATGTGGATCCAATATGAATTCGAAAGTCCACAGACTTTCAAGGCGCTCACCATCGTGGGCGCGAGCTCGGGCGGGGCGTTGGCAGAGTTCAACGGTGCGCCCAACAACCGTGCATTGAAGGTCAGTGATGATGGGATAACTTTTCGGGACGTGGCACCGATTAAAGGCAGTACCGTCCCCCAAAACACGCTGGCATTTGCCCCGGTAACAGCCAAATTCTACCGCATTGCATTCAAAACATTACCGCCGCCGTTCAATCCTTTCGCCGCCATGTTTGGCGGTGGGAATGCACAGCCGGGCAAGCCGGAGGGTGTGCAGGTGGCCGAAATCGTGCTTCACAATACCGACCGAATGGACCAGTTCGAAGAAAAGGCGGGGTTCAGTCCGTGGCGGGAAAATACAGACTCTTTTATCCAACCCAATGCGGATGCCGTTCCGCTCACCGACGTGATGGATCTGACTTCCAAAATGACTGCTGACGGCAGCCTCAACTGGACGCCGCCGGCCGGTAACTGGGTGATTGTGCGACTGGGTTACTCTCTTACCGGCCGCAAAAACCACCCCGCGTCGCCGGAAGCTACCGGCCTGGAAGTAGACAAACTCGACAAAGAGGCAGTTACTAAATACATTAACACCTACCTCGACATGTACAAAGACGCCACTGGCGGTCAAATGGGCGCCAAAGGGCTGCAATACATGGTGCTGGACAGCTACGAGGCGGGACACATGACGTGGACGAAAGCAATGCCTGCGGAATTCAAGAGGCGACGCGGCTACGACCTTACGCCCTGGATCCCCGTACTTACGGGCATGATCGTGAAAAGCGCGGCGGAAAGCGACAAGTTTCTGTGGGATTTTCGCAAAACGATCGGTGAGCTGATCGTCGAAAACCACTATGAAGTGATCGGCGATGCCTTGAAGGCCCGCGGCATGAAACGTTACACGGAATCGCACGAGGGCGGGCGCATTTACCTGGCTGATGGCATGGATGTGAAGCGTAAAGCGGATGTCCCGATGGCGGCGATGTGGACGCCCGGCAGCCTGGCTGGCGGCGCCGATGAAGAAGTCCGCAGCGAGGCGGATATTCGTGAATCAGCGTCGGTAGCACATATTTACGGGCAAAACATCGTCGCAGCGGAGTCGATGACATCCGTAGGCAATGCATTTACCTGGTACCCCGAAAAGTTGAAACGTACCGCCGACCTTGAAATGGCCTCAGGCTTGAACCGTTTTGTGGTTCATACCTCGGTGCACCAGCCGCTCGATGATAAAAAGCCGGGCTTTTCGCTGGGCCCATTCGGTCAGTATTTCACCAGGCAGGAAACCTGGGCCGAGCAAGCGACGGCATGGACGGGTTACCTGAGCCGGAGCTGCTTCATGCTCCAACAAGGCAAGCCGGTGGTGGATGTGCTTTATTATTATGGCGAAAACTCCAATATCACACAGATTTCGACCCAAAAACTGCCCTCGATCCCGGCAGGTTACGCATTCGATTTTGCCAATTCGAGTGTAGTCAGGAATGTGCTTAAAGTGGAAAAAGGAATGATCGTGACACCCTCGGGCCAGCAGTACCGGTTGCTTGTACTGGATTCTACCGCCCGGAATATGACTTTGCCGGTGCTTCAGAAGATCGGGGACCTGGTGGCTGCCGGCATGAAAGTAGCCGGTGTAAAGCCCGAGCGCTCGCCCAGCCTGGCCGACGATCCCACGGCCTTTACAATGCTGGTGAACAAAATTTGGAGTAACCCGAATGTTTCTACACAGCCGCTGGAAACGGTTTTGAGTGGTATTACGCCCCAGGATGTCATCATTACGGGCGAAAAA
>DATMSL010000447.1:0-5030 GCA_035565435.1 Dyadobacter sp.
GTATGATCCTTCATTTTGTCACGTATACAAAACAACGTCCCTCCATTCAACAACTCAAATACTCCTTCGGAGATCGGCTTCCGAGATCGGCTCGCTCACAGAAATAACCATTTCAAAATTCATTTCAACGCCAGGGTAACAAATAAGTCATCACCGGTAAAAAGTTGGTGACTTATTTATTTCGGAATGTTATCTTTAATGCCCGGATCTTAGATTCCAACCCTCTGTCTTTCTGTGTTATCAAACTTAAATTGCATTGAAATACCTTCTACCCGCTTTTCTATTCCTGTTCTTAACCCTCTCTGCGCATGCGCAAATACCCGTTGACTTCCAGTTCTGTACAGGCACCGGCGAGCTTTGCGTAACTCCCAGCGACTCGACGTACGAACTTTGCCTTACCCTTAAACCCGGTTTTTGTGATTCGAAAGAATACGAAATCCGATGGGGCGATGGTAAAATGGAGCGAGTTTCGCTGACTGCCGAAAAGAAAGCCACGCACGTTTATGACCTCAGGCAGTTCGCCAAGGATTGCAGTGCTGGGGAAATCGAATACAACTTCAACATTCGCGCCGTGAGCTGCGGGAATGATAACAAGGGCTATTTGCTGATATTCAAAAAAAGGCCGGAAGCCAGGCCGGTGATCGACGCAGCCTGCGCAGGTGCTACCGTGACGATCAGGAACGAAAGCTGCCCCACTTACGGTGTCGACTTTCTATGGGAATTCAGCGATGGCCGGACGAGTACCGACACCTATCCATACCTCTCTTTTACGGATCCTACCAAAACCTACAAAGTAAAACTGACGGCTACCTCCAAGGTTTGCGGCACCAGCACCGCAGAAACTGAATTTAGACTCGCCAAACCACCTGTTCCGGACTTTAAAGTTTCGGGCGTGTCCGTCATTGAAAAAGATACGGTTGTGTGTTTGTCGAGCGGAGGCGTCATCGACCTCGACGGCAGCATTTCACAGGACGAATCGGGCTACGTATGGGAAATTGATGGTGGAAAATTCAGTTATCAGAACAATACGAAACCCAATGCCGCGGCCATTAAGATCAAACTGGAAGAGGCTAAGGAATACACCGTTACGCTAACTGTCAATAACAGTTGCGGCAACAGGAAGATCACCAGAAAATACAAGGTAATCAGCACCATCGCACCCTCCATCACTCCGCAGCCGGATGTGTGTGAAGAAATAGCCTACAAGATAGCCAATCCTATCCCTGGCGCCGTTTATACCATGAATGGCACCCCATTTTCGCCCGGGCAGGAAGTTCCTGTAAAATTTGCTTCCACGCCATATATTGTGGTGGCCAAAGTTCAGAACGTCTGCGGCACGCAAACAGCCAGCGATACATTCAGCGTTTCACCTGCTCAACCGGTCAAAATCCTATCCATTCCCAAAGACACCCTCATTTGTACAAGCTCCGAGCGCATTTTGCTGACAGCTAATTTGCCAGGTGGTGAATGGAGCGGAGGTGCCGTTGAAACCGTTGGCGGGCAGAGTTTCTTTGTTCCTAAAACACCCGGCACTTTCAACATCACGTACTCCCGCGGTACAGGCAAATGCTTGATGACCACTTCCGTGAAGGTATCCGTCGAAGGGATTCAGGCCACTGCCGACAATAAATCCATTTGCGAAGGAACAGCCTGGATCAAACTCTCCGGCACTCCTGCTGGCGGCCAATGGGCAACCGCTTCCTGTTCGGGCTGCATTAAAGGAGATACCCTCTTTACCGCCGGATTGTCAGGCGACGAATTTGACATCCGGTATACCGTCGCCAGCAAGACCGGCTGCAAGGCAGAAGCTCAGGCGAAAATAACCATGGGCAGTCCCAAAGCGGCTTTCTCGCTTCAAGATGGTTGCGCGGGGCAGGCTTTTAAGCCTGTCAACACGTCGTCACGGGCGGAAGCCTATGTATGGATCGTTAACAACCAGGTCGTTGCCAACGAGGTGAATCCGGAGCTTCAATTGTCTCCCGGCAAACAAACCATCACGCTGGTTGCACGCGCAGGTGCTTGTGCGGACACGCTCACACGTGAGGTGACCATTACACGCCCGCCAGGGAAAATCAGTTTTACACCCAGCGTAACAGCCGGCTGCGCTCCTTTGAATGTGGCCTTCAATGTGAGCGGCAGTGCCGAGCCTGGTATCGAATATGTTTGGAAAGTAAATGGTCAGACTGTTTTCAAGGGATTCCAGCTTGGAGCCAAAATACTTGAAAATACGAGCAGAAAAGATTCCGTCTACCAAATCAGCGTCGCGGCCGACAATGCTTGCGGAGGGCAGACCGATGTGAAGGAAGTGACAGTCCGGCCAGGCACAGTCGCCGAAATCGGCGTCGATTCGACAATGCTCAGGTGCACACCTGCTTCACTTCTGTTTTCCAACCGATCCACCGGTCACGACAAGAAAACGTCGGTATGGTCGTTTGGCGACGGAACCACGCTGGCATCCGCGAACGATACGCTATCCCACCTGTTTTCAGCGAAAGACAGCGCCAGAACTTACATTGTCAGGCTGAAAGTCACCGGTGAATGCGGAGCCGACAATGACTCGGTGGCTATCCGTGTATACCCCAGCACCGTGAAGGCATTGTATACCATTTCCAAATCGGAAGTATGCCCGGGTGAGGTTGTTCAGTTCAAGGACGCTTCGGTTCCAAAGCCGGTCCGCTGGTTATGGCGTTTCGGCGACGGAACCATCGCAACCACCGCTAACCCCACACATGCATTTTCGAAAAGCAAAAGCGAGTACAAAGTGACGCTGATCGCATTCACCGATTGCGGCTCCGATTCTACCCAATTGACGATCAGAACAACTGAATCGCCCACGGGAACCTTCGAAAGCCCCGCCATTGCCTGTGACAACTCATCGGTAAAGTTTGCCAATCAATCACCTCCGGATGTCGGATTTATGTGGGATTTCGGGGACGGCAGTGCGCTCGATTCGCTGAACCACTCGCCTGAACACCTGTTTCCGGGTACGGGGACCTACCAGGTAACATTAAGTGTATTTCGTACTACTCAGGCCTGCAAGGTAGTCGCTAAAAAAACGGCGGTAACCGTCGTTTCCCCCGCCAAAGCCGATTTTGGCTTCGCCGGCGACTCATTATTCTGCGCGCCCGGCCCGGTAGTCATCCGCAATCATTCCGAACCGGCCGACCAATATCTGTGGTATTTCAGTGACGGACGAACTGCCGAAACGCGGGAGCCGGCCCTCCCATTTGAACCAGGCACATACAATGTCAAATTGGTTACGGTAAAAGGCGGGGTTTGCCTGGATTCGACTGAGCGTGCGGCGGCATTTGTCGTCCGGGAATGCCAGGTAGACATTCCACAGGCATTTACGCCTAACGGCGACGGCCACGGCGACCGCTATACATTGTTCGGGGCGGGAATCAGCAGGATCGGCCTTTTGCGGATCCGCAACCGGTGGGGAGAAATTGTCTTTGAAATGAAAGATGTGCAGCCTGGCAGCCAGCAGCCGGGCGAATCCTGGGACGGGACTTTCGGCGGCAAGGAAATGCCGGCCGACATGTACGTTTACGAAGCCGAAATACGCTATATCGACAAAAAAACATCCGGGAAGCTACGGGGGAACATTTACCTGACCCGCTGACATTTATGAAAACAATTCTACTTTTCACGGGCGTGATTTATTGCCTGTGCAGTGCAGTCCGGGCACAGTCACCGCAATTTTCTCAATTTTACGCGAACCCCATTTATGCTAATCCGGCACTTGCCGGAGATGCCGGAACGCCCCGTCTGATCGCCAACTATCGCAATCAATGGGCAACCGTTGGCACCGCATTTCAAACGGCTGCATTCTCGTTCGACACTTATGCCGAGGACCTGCAAATCGGCCTGGGCGTTCAGGTGCTTCACGATCAGCGCGGCAGTGCGCTGAAAAGTGATCAGCTTTCCGGCCAATTTTCGAAATTGGTGTACCTCGACGGCCAGAAGGAACTCCGGCTGATCGGCGGCGTTCAGGCTGCGTGGGCACTAAACCGATGGAACGGGGCTGACCTTACTTATGTATCCGATTTCCTGGGCAGCCCGGATCCGCTCTCCGGAAATGCCGTCCAGCAAAACCGGTTTACCTTATCGGTCGGCGGTATTCTTGAATACGTACCCAGGCATGAAGACTATGCCTCATACTGGATCAGCGGCGCATGGCACAATATGGGCGTCAATAGCCCTGTCAGCATCGATCATCAACGGATCAACATTCAGCTCGGCTCCAAAATCCCCATCGGTATCCCGGCTTTGTTCGGCAACAACCTTGGCAGCGACCTGAGCCGGGAAAGCGCACTGAACCTGGGAATGCAGGTCAGAAAACAGGGGAGCTCACGGCAACTCGACGCCGGCTTTAACATGATCTTTTCGCCTTTGGTACTGGGCGTTTGGTACCGCGGCATGATCTGGGGACACACCCGGCGCGACGCGCTCATCGGTACTGCCGGATGGGCATATGGCAATATACTTTTCCAGGCCAGTTACGACCTCCCCGTGTCGTCCCTCGGCCCGGATACCGGGGCGTTGGAAATATCGATTTGGTATGGCGTCGACGCCCTGTTCCGTTTCGCCGGCAAAAGAACGACAGATCGCAGGGCACGTAAATGCCTTCGCTACTGAAAACGGAATGCGGTAGCCAAGGTACTCTGGTGGCAGCAATGAGTCATATTCAGCTGCTACTTGACTGCCACCGGCGCATTTACAAACTCGCCTTTTAGCGAAGCGATCTCATTCCCCCAGGCCAGGATAGCATCCAGTACCGGCGTAAAAGTCTGGCCGAGCGCGGTCAGGCTGTATACCACCTTAATCGGTGGTTTTTCTCCGTAAACCTGCCTCAGGATCAGGCCATCTTCTTCCAGCTGCTTCAATTGCAGGCTCAGGGTCATTTCGGTGATACCGGGCAGTTCTTTTCTGAGTTCGCTGTACCGCTTGGCGGCGTTCTTTAAATGGTACAAAATCACCACCTTCCACTTGCCGCCGACCAGGTCCATCGCCAGGCTTACCGTACAAGG
>DATMSL010000448.1:0-4062 GCA_035565435.1 Dyadobacter sp.
ATTGATTCACTTTGCGATACTATGGAAAAACTTCTACAAATTATATCGATAGGCTGCGGTCGTTGGGTCAACGGTCGCCGGGCCTTGTGGACTATTCTCCTGTGTTGGCAGGGAATTGCCTTTCTTCCTACAACCGCATCAGGTCAGGGGATTTCGCCCGACGGCAACAACATTCTGTATGTCAATATCAACGTGAACACAGGGGCAGGCGGCTATACGGGCGCCGGGGATTCCTGGGCCAATGCGGTTCCGCAACTTGCGGACGCGCTCAAATGGGCCCGGGAAGAATATGCAGCCGGCGACCACGGTTGGAGCAGCGCGAACCCCCTTCGTATTTTCGTTGCCAAAGGGAAATATTTGCCTGCATATCATATAGACGACCGATTTTACACGACCGATGGCGGCAGAAACAATGGGTTCGTCATGGTACGCGATGTGCAGCTCTACGGTGGGTTCGACCCCGCCGCCGGAATTGAAGATCTCGATGATGATCGTATACTGCCCAACGTGGCAGCGCCCGGCCAGGGTACAATACTGAGCGGTGACCTGTCAGGAAATGATAACCCGGACAACTTCGAAAACCATGCAGAAAATGTATACCATGTGGTCGTGTCGGGAGGGATAGTAGGGACGGGAAGCATTGACGGTATTATAATATCCGGCGGCGGTGCCGAGGATGATGCGCAGGAAGCACTTCCGGTAAATGGCCAGCTTGTCTTTTCTGCTGTGGGAGGCGGGATATATTTGACGAACGCATCACTATCGGTGAAAAACTGTTTGTTTTACCGGAATATGGGAAATTCGGGAGGGGGCGCGGCCATTGTGGGTTCGGCTTCGGAACCTGTGTTTACCGGGTGTACGTTCAATTCAAATTCGGCTGGTGAAGGTGCCGGTGCGATCAACTGGACTGCCGGCCCGGTATTCAACGACTGCGTGTTTTCGGATAATGTTGCATCTTCTAATGGAGGCGGAGTTGCCAACATGCAGGCTAATCCCGCATTTACCGGGTGCCGGTTTACAGGTAATTCGGCCGACGCAGGGGGAGGAATGAGCAACAACCAGAGTAATCCCACCATCACGAATAGTAACTTCACGGATAACACGGCCCGAAATGGCGGAGGCATGATGAATGGGGGAGGATTGATCACACTGAAAGGGTGCCGGTTTTCTGGTAATTCCGCAACCGCCGACGGAGGAGGACTACATAATATACAGACCGAAGTCTCTTTCTCAAAATGCATTTTTGAGGAGAATACAGCCGATCAGCGGGGAGGGGCCATGCGAAACGACCGGACCACGGCGAAGATCAAAGAAAGCCGGATCACTGCCAACAATTCGGTGCAGGGTGGTGGTATTATGAATGAGTCGTGCCCTTCCGTTTCGATTATCAACAGCACATTTTCACAAAATACAGCGGGGCAGGCGGCAGCTATGATCAGCGGGCTGTGTGGATCTGTTGTCGTCACCAACTGCACAATTTGGGGAAACGTGTCCAGCCAGAGTGGTGGCGGCCTGTTGAATTTTCAATCCCCGTTCAAGCTCAGTAACAGCATTATATGGGGGAATGAAACAAACGGGGTAACTAACACTCCCGAAGTGACATTGTACAACTACGGAGAGGAGTTACCGGTTGTCACCAATAGTTTATTGGCCAACTGGGGCGGAAGCGACAACTGGGACGATCTCAGAGGGGTAGATGGCGGTGGCAACATCGACATCGATCCTGCATTTGCATCGGTTAACCCCACAGATGCGAACTTTCTGGATCTGACCGATTCAAGCCCTGCCCGCGATGCCGGAAGCAACAGTGCCTACACCACAGCGGGAGGAAATTTGGCTAATGACAAGGACATCGCCGGTAATCCGCGATCCTTTGGCGAGTCCATCGACATGGGAGCTTATGAAAATCAGCATGCGCAGGTAACGATGCGGGTTCTGTACGTCGATGCAGCAGCGGGGGACGATAGCGCTGACGGTATTTCCTGGCCAACGGCATTCAAAACCTTCTCCCATGCATTATCGGTCGCTAACGCGGACACCGATGTGGATACGATTCTGGTAGCAAAAGGTACGTATTATCCCACCGGCATTGCTTCGGGTACCAACCGGGCAGAGGCGTTTCATATCGGCCGGGGTGGAATTAAAATCTTGGGCGGATACGATGCAGGCACCGGCCAGCGAAACCTGGCCGCAAATCGCACGATATTGAGCGGGGCAATAGGCGATGCCGGTGCTCCGACCGATAATAGCTATCATATCATGGTGATCGCGGGAATTCCGGCAGATGCGGATAGTATCGAGGTCAATGGTTTTGTAATCACGGGTAGCTACGGCGATGGCGGTGGAAGTACCAGTTATAATGGGGTAAACGTGGCGCAGAACTACGGCGGTGGTATTTATACTAAACAAAATGGCTTAGGGGCGAAACTCCGGTTGGCCAATCTGGTTATTCGAAACAACTACGCAAACTATGCCGCGGGGATCTTCAACGACGAGCAGTCATCGCCGCTGGTGGTGAACTGCCAGATAACCGGTAATGCCGCTGCTTATAACGGGGGCGGGATGCTCAACAGAAACGGCTCTTCGCCGCAGATTATCAACTGTACCATCGCCGGAAATGAAGCCGATGATGGAGCTGGAATATTCAATAATACCAATGCTTCGCCAGGCATTCACAATAGCATCGTTTATGGTAACCGTTCTGGCATCAGTAACTACGGCGGCAGCAGTCCGACACTGACTTACAGCCTGGTTCAGGGCCAGCCGGTTGGCTCGGGTAACCTGCCGGGGACGGTTAACCCTGGCTTTATAGCCCCGGCCGGATACGACCTTGCACCTACCAGCGACGGCGATTATCGTTTGCAGGCATGCAGTCCGGTATTGAACAAGGGCAACAATTCCTTATTCCCCGGAATGGTAACCTATGACGCGAACGGCGACATCCGAATGGCACATAATCTGATCGATCTGGGGGCATTCGAGCACCAGGGAGCACTTCCTACTGCGGCCGATGCATTGGCTAAAAATGGCGACCAAAGCAGCAGGATGGTCACTAGTGTTACCGATTTCTGGGCCAACGACGAAGCCTGCCGGCTGGTTGCGCGGCTGGAACCCATTGGCAATACCCCGTTGTCGGGCAACGTAACGGGCCGTGTAGACATTGACACCGAGGTAGCTTTCCACAAGGGCTCGCCCTACGTCCAAAGACATTACCTCTTCAATGGGCCCGCTGGTGGGTCAGCCAGGATGACGCTCTATTTCACCCAAGCCGAGTTTGATCGTTTCAATCTGGAACTCCCTTCCGGTCCGCTTCCAGGCAATGCTACCGATGAGGTTCACAAAAGCAATCTCCGCGTGTTCCAATATGAGGGCACGGCGGGCAGCAAGCCGGGCGATTTTCAGGGTGCTCCATCGGTAATCGACCCGGACGATGCCAATATCCGCTGGCATGAGGCATTGCAGCGGTGGGAAGTAAGTTTCACGGTCGATGGTTTCAGCGGTTTTTTTATCGGATCGGTAGCCAGCCCGCTGCCCGTGAAGCTGGTTTCGTTTGCCGGGGCAGCAGATGCAGAAAATGCTGTCACCCTGGACTGGCAGGTCGTAGAGCAGGAGAACATTATGGCCTATGACATTCAGTACAGCACGAACGGACGGGATTTTCAGCATGCCGGAACAATGCCAGCCACCCAGGTACCTGCAACCAGCTATACATTCCGTCATCATCCGCCGCTGAGCAGCGCAATGCTCTACTACCGTTTGCTGATCTCGGAAGGGGATGGAAGTCAAAGTTTTAGCAAGATTATCAGTTTGAAAATGCAGGATTTGGGACCCGCGTTCGTCTATCCTAACCCGGCCAGCCAGGGATTCCGGATCAAAAGGCAGGGAGTTGCGGGCACTACCGCGAGCCTGGTTAACATCGTCGGGGTAAATCTGAAAACATGGAAATTCAAGTCCGACGAGGAATACCTGGATATCCGGTCGCTCCCTGCCGGTATTTATTTTATCCGGTTCAACGACGGAACTTCCATGAAAGTGGTCAAAAATTAACATATGGCCAGTGAA
>DATMSL010000449.1:0-1555 GCA_035565435.1 Dyadobacter sp.
CTTTTAAAGTTTAATCAGGCACCTAAAAGTTGAATTTTCGGAGGCTAGTAAGATTCGGTTGTCGTGAAGCTGCGTTCGGCTGAGGGACGCATGACAGGGACAGGAACCCATTGGATGAAGGTGGAATTCATCGCAAACAGCTTGGCTGCTGGTCAGAGCAGTTTCATGATCGCCGAGACGCTTTCTTCGACGGACAAGTGGAACGTATCCACACGCAGGTCGGAGGACCACGGCTCAAACTTTAGTTCCTGTATCTGGACCCACGTTGGATTCAATCGTCCCTTTATCGCAGGAGATCGCGTTTCGGCACGATGGCGATGTGTCATGACATCCGAGCAGACAACTTCAATCTCAATGAATCCGCTGCCCGTTTCGGTAGCGACATTTCTGAATGCAGCCCGAGTGATTTCAATAGGATTGACGGAGTCGGCGATGACGGTCTGGCCCAGCCGCAAGTTGTCCTCCGCCACCCCATAAAGCGCAACATAACCAGCTGGTCCGACATCGTATTGTCCGGCCAGTGGCGCTGACGAGCTGATAGCTTGTTCTATGGTATCAACGCGCAGGTAACACGCGCCGGTTCGAAGGGCCAAAGCCTGTGCAACGGTGCTCTTGCCCGAGCCGGGCAGTCCACCAAAAATGATCAGCATTCGCCCTCCCATTGCGTTGAGCATGCACCACCCGTCGCACGTCGAGGCCGCTTTGGGTGAATCTCGCCGTGACGATATTTGGCACGGGGTGGACATCTTTGTATTATCAGCCGCGTTCAAACTCCGTAAGGTGGGACAAGTTTGGGGATATGAAAAAATGCCTTACGGGATCAGCAGTTGCCCTCCTCAGAGGACAGGTTCAGTATTTGTCTACCGACTGATATATAACTCTTTCCACGCACTTGGCGAATGACTGTGCTTGAGTGGCATCACCAGTCATCCCGGTTTCCCTCGCGGAGAAATCCATCTCCGCAACGATAATCTTATCGGTGGCCGTCAAAACGTATGTGTAAAGACGGGAATCTTCGGACATTTCCGACGTCATGCCAAAAACGGACGGATTGTCGAACCGGGTAAACGCAGAGTGCCCTGTCGACTCGTGTGATCTGATTTCTTTGGCCAAGGTGTTATCGTCACGCGTTCCCACATACGCTTTTTTCACGGGAATGACAGTTTCAACGCCGTTTGAGTCCGTCTTCGACAGGAAGGACGATAGGAAGTGAATCGGGACCTGTTTCTCCGTTACGGGAGGAAACCGCAGTCCATATGTGGAAGCAAGATGATATTCATATCCGCCTTCATCCCAATAGGCACTGTATTCCAATTCGCAATAGAAGACGCGTGTTGAATCAGTCAGGTAAGGCTTCGATTTGAAATCAGTGTGAACCGCAGCATTCTCCGCATTTACAATTTGCGGCTTGACGGCACCTGCTGATGTCCCAGGCAAAATAATCACTGCGCTCACGAAAACTGCGGCTTTAAATATGGACATTCGATCTCCCACGAAACGACATCAAATGTCGCCCCAATTTATGGAGATTTTCTCAATATTTACTTCCTAAAAC
>DATMSL010000450.1:0-5871 GCA_035565435.1 Dyadobacter sp.
TTAATGCATTAAGATTCCCAAAGGAGACGTCACTTTTACAGACCAGCAGGTCTAAAAACGCGGAAATTGCAAGTGTGGATGACATTCCGATGCAAACGCATACAACCGTCCAGGGCATGATCCGTCGCCGCGAATATGATATTACACGTGACCGCACCACCGGCCGCCTGCAAAGCCCCAACCGCGCACAAGGACTCCGGGCCTATTACCAGCCGGGCCTGCTTTCAATCTCAAAGCGCGATACGAGTACTTCCACGCCATTATTGGAATTGAAAACCAAAGGAATCTACGCCGACGACTGCCTCGTACACGCGCCCGACCCGAATGCGGCAATTGAAAAAAGCGAGAACCGCTTGCTTGTTCATCATCCCGGTTTCGACGAAGAATTCATCAACAGCGAAATGGGTATCCGCCAGAATTTTATCGTGCAAAGCGCCCCGGACGGTACGGAAAAGCTGGGGGTTACGCTAGCGGTGAAAAATGCAGAAGTGATGGACCACGGCAAAAACGAACTGGCATTTACCACACAGGACGGGTCGCGCCTGACGTACCGCGACCTCCGTTGCTGGGACGCGACCGGCAAGCCGCTTGTGGCGTCGCTGTCGGCCGGGCGAGGTTCGGTTGATATCGACGTGCAGGTTGCAGGAGCTGTGTATCCGGTGACGATCGATCCGATCGTGGAGAATGGTACGCCGCAAAATGCCAATGCGCTGTTTGAAGGGCAACAGGAAGGTGCCTGGCTGGGATATGCGGTAGCGGTAGCAGGGGATGTCAATTGGGATGGTTACTCCGACATTGTCGTAGGCGCGCCGAAGTATGACGACGGTCAGGTAGATGCCGGAGCGGTATTTATCTACTATGGTTCGCCCAGCGGGCTAGCTGCTCCGCCGCAGTTCCTGCATAAGCTGGAAACACCCGCCGGCGGCGCGGGCACGTCAGTATCCAGCGGCGGCAAATATGGCTCCAATGCCCCGATGGACGTTGTAGTCGGAATACCCAATTATAGCAATGGCCAGGCCAATGAGGGGGCCGTCCTGTTGTATGAGGGAACTACTTTTGGCCCCAATGCGCAGCCAAGGTTTACCTTCGAAAGCAACCAGGCCGGCGCTCAGCTGGGCTTTTCCGTAGCCATGGCCGGGGACATCAATGACGACCGAAGAAGCGAAATACTGGCCGGGGCGCCGCATTACAGCAGTGGCGAGGCCGATGAAGGTGCGTTATATGTGCTGGACGGCCTTTCAGGTTTCCAGCCGCAGACTGTGGCGATCGTTGAAGGTAACCAGGCGGGGGCGCAGTTCGGCTATTCGGTGGCCGGTGCAAGCGACGTGAATGCCGATCGATTCGGCGATATAGTAGTAGGCGCTCCTTTTTACAACAATGGCAGTGGCGCAGAGGGGGCGGCGTTTGTATACCAAGGAAGTGAAACAGGGTTGAATACCAGTGTGTCCTACAAAGTGCCCGGCACCCAGCCCGATTCCCGGTTCGGGCATTCGGTATCGACGGCCGGAGACGTGAACGGCGACGGGTATGCCGACATCGTGGTAGGCGCGTACCTGTATGATAACGGGGAATCCGACGAAGGCGCGGCATTCATTTACCATGGCACAGCTATCGGTATCAGTAAGAGCCCAGCGGTGCATTTGGAAGGGAATCAGGCAGATGCACGCTTCGGCTGGTCGGTTGCCTGCGCGGGCGATGTGAATGCGGATGGCTATGCTGATGTGCTCATAGGAGCCCCCTATTTCGACAAGGGGGAAACGGACGAAGGTGTAGCGATGGTTTTCCAGGGTTCGCGCAACGGCATTTCCCTCACACCGGCATCCACCATCGAAAGCAACCAGGCCAATGCATGGCTTGGCTGTTCCGTCGCGCCGGCGGGCGACCTGAATTACGACACTTTCAGCGATATCGTGGTGGGCGCTTATGGGTACGACAATGGCGAGACCGATGAAGGCATTATATTAACCTACCACGGAGCACCCAAAGGCATTGTAGATGCAGAAAAGACGGTACTTACCGACATAGACGGTTCGAACATCGGGGAGACGCTCAGTCCGGCCGGTGATGTGAACGGGGATGGTTTCAGCGATATCGTAGTGGGATCGCCGGGCGTCTTCGGTGGCGGAGACGGGCGGGTTTCGGTATTTTATGGTTCTTTGGACGGTATCATGCCGACTGACTCCGTTAATTTATTGCGAGGTGATGCACAATATAATGTTTATGGCATTTCCGTGGCAGGAGTTGGCGATGTCAATGGCGATGGCTTTGAGGACGTCGCGGTGGGTTCGATTAATGAAGAGAATGATATGGGCGTGGGGCCTGGACAAGTGCTGGTATATCCGGGGTCCGCGTCAGGGATAAGCCGCACTGCCGCGTATGAACTTACCGGGCCGAAGGGCTTTGGCTGGACAGTTAGTGGCGCCGGAGACCTGAATGGGGATGGTTATCAGGATATTGTCGTTTTTGCTAATTATGGGGCGGAATGGCCGTCATCGTATGGCCAAGTGTTTATTTATTACGGTTCTCAAACGGGGCCTTCGTCTGCACCGCAAGTTTTCGAGGGCACCGAAACGGCACCTCTCACGGCCATCATGACGGGCGCTGCCGACCTCAATGCGGATCGTTTCGACGATCTCATCATCCACTCCGGGGTTTACGGTTCCACCTATACCGGCACAGTGTATTACGGTTCCGAGGCCGGATTGGACACTACGCCTCAGTACACCATCACCGGTACGGCCAGCACAGCTGCCGGAGATATCAACCGCGACGGGTTCAATGATATTGTACTCACCGTACCAAGCGCCACCGGCTATCCGTGGGCCGGAAAAGTGCTTTACGGATCCACCAGTGGCATTAATGAAGCGAACAGCACCGTCCTGAAAATCCCCGACAGCGGCACATGCTGCTCGCCCGGCATACCTAACCTGGTGATTGACGGTGCCGGCGACGTGAACGGCGACGGGTATTCGGATGTGATCATGGGGGCGAACCGGTATGTGAAAGAGGCATTTGTGAGTGAGGGCGCATTTTTCGTGTATCACGGGGCAGCAGCCGGAGCAAACCCGGCACCGGCTTTTGCGGGCTACAATGAAGGCGACGGCGACCATGTGCTGGGAATGGGCGTGGCAGGTGCCGGCGATGTGAATGGCGATGGTTACAGCGATGTCATGGCGGGTACGAGTTACCAATTTGGGGCGGGAGACACCCGGCAAGCGATGTTTGTGTACTATGGCAACGGCCGGTACAATGTCCGGGGGAACGTGCGGCTATATAATGAAGACCTCACCACCCCGTACAGCCAGAATTACCCCAACCAAAATCAGAAGGACAAGTTCGGGCTTGGTCTTTTTGTCAAATCGTTTTTAGGCAGAAGTCAGGTTATGATGGCTTGGCGTTTGCGCACTGCTTCTTCGGGTTGGGATAACAACTATTACCACGGCGGTGGCCAGCTCGACTATTATGATGTGCCGGGCGACGGACATGAAATCAAGGACTATGCGCAAAAACTGGGACCTTATACTGCGGTGTATGCGGTTGTTTGGATAAGGGATGCGGTTGCTTTAACGGGCCAATTGAACCTGATGCGACGTGATTTCGCCAGTGACGTAAACGGCTCGCCAACACCTGCATTACCCCTGAAACTCATCCGCTTTTCCGCCGAGGCTGTCGAAAACACCACCCACCTGCAATGGCTCACCGCCGACGAAGAAAACACCAGCCTGTTCGAAGTCCAGCGCAGCGCCGACGCGAAGACCTGGGTAGCGTTACCGGACCTCGTACCCGCGGCAGGCAATGGCGGCCATCTCTACACTACGACCGACCATAAACCATTGTCGGGCATTAACTACTACCGACTGAAAATGATCGATTCAGATGAGAAATTCGCTTACAGCCAGATCGTTATCGTCGATTTTTCGAAAGACGGGCAATCTCCCGTGGTGTTGTACCCGAATCCGGTCGCGAACAAGCTGTTGATCCGCGACGGTAACCGGTCCTGGACGGGCTTGAAGCTGCTCAACGCGGCGGGAACGGTGATTTATGAAAGCAAAAGCAAAATCTCCGAACTGGATCTGGGCAATTTCGCACCGGGAAGCTATTGGGTGACGATCGGATTTGTAGATGGCTCGCAGAGCTCGCAGGAAGTTGTGGTGGCGAGGTAAGTCCTTGTTTATCTGGCAAAATGCGTCCGTGGTCATTTGATCACGGACGCGGCAGGTATGACTTTTTCGAATGCCAAATCCAGTGTTCGGGGAGTGTTTAATTTTACCGCGGTTATTTTCTTGCCGTTTCGCTTAAATAGAAGGTCGGTTTTAAGGTCGGGTATCAAAAACCGATCCCTGGAACAGCGTATCATAGCACAGCGCAGGCCGCTCACAAGTTGCAGTTCCAGCCCGGTCGTCGATCTGTTAATCTCGATCGGCGCACCTACTTCGTTCGAAGTATATTTTCCGATGTAATCATGAAGGGGCATGTCATTCGTCATGCTATCTGTCCGGTAGTAGGCCATTGGTTCGGCAGAAGGGGGCGTTACCGTGAGCCCGCCAGTACGATCGAAAGTAAGAAGATGATTGAAAAAGTAGAACCGGAGGCTGTCAACGGGTTCCAAGCGGATGTCCGATAGGAACAATCCATCCTTGCCCAAAGTAATAGCAACCTCACGCATGGACTGGGCGCTTTTGTAGAGTCCCGTGAGCCGTTGCAGATTCTTTTGGTAAAACGCCGGATTTGTTCTTTGTTTTCCCGGTAACGCGGCGATATCCCCAGGTCTAGCAAGCATTTGCAGAACTTCCGTCGCAGGGTTAAAACCAATGGTGTCCAGCATAGAAGTATTACTGAGCCAGGCAATGGAGTAGCCGGAAGCCGGCGCGCAAATTAATCTCGCGCGATAACCGGCGGTCGCCCCGCCGTGATGATGATAGGGCTTGGCGACGTTGTGCTCGATGAAAATGCCCGCGCCATAGTTATTGATGCTGCCGTTGTTCAGCAAATCCACGGCTGTTTGTTTATTCAGAATATCCTGGCCTCCCAGTTTGCCACTGGTATAAAAAGCCGTCCATTTCAGCAAATCTTCCGCGGTGGTCAGGAGACCGCCCGGTCCGTGAACAGCGTCGTCGGGCATAAGTGTCCGTAAAGTTCCTTTGGTGATTTCGTAAGCCTGGCTACGTCCCGGAATCACCTTTCCGAAATCGTTTCGCCATTGGGTGTGGGTCATGCCGGCAGGTTCGAAGATGTGTTTCTGTGTAAAATCGGCGAAGGACATTCCGGAAACCTTTTCAACAATGAGCGCGAGCAGGATGTAATTCGAATTACTGTACCGGAATGCTTCACCGGGTCGATTGTTGATGCTCTTCTGACGGTAAATGATGCGAAGTGCGGCTTGGTTGTCCATCACACGCAGTACCTGCGGAGCGCCTGCAAACTCGGCGATGTCACTCCATTCGCGTAGCCCGCTGGTGTGGTGGATCAGGTGACGGATCAGGATCGGCTCGCCGTAAGAAGGGAGGTCAGCGATATATTTGTCTGCCCGGTCGTCGAGCTTCAATTTGCCCTGTTGTTCAAGTAGCAAAACGGATGCCGCTGTGAATTGTTTTGACACCGATCCCGCTTCGACGAGGGATTCCGTAGTCAGCGGCGTGCCGCTTTCCAGGTTAGCCATGCCCCATGCTTTCGAGTAGACAACCTGCCCGTTGAAGCTAACTGCCAGCTGTCCGCCAGGTTTCTCCTTGGAATAGCATTGAAAAAGACTGTCGATCCGGCGCGCGTTGATTTGCGAGCCTTCCTGTGCAACTGCGTGAATATCAATCCAAGGTAATGCCGCCAGCAGTGCGGCAAGTTTGAATGCCTTCATCTTTTAGTCCGGTCAGGTTT
>DATMSL010000451.1:0-1907 GCA_035565435.1 Dyadobacter sp.
CAAGACAATATTTATATTTTTATAAAAAATTCAATTACCTATGATTCAAACAATGCGCTGGTTCGGCCCGAATGACCCGGTTTCGCTGATGGACATCCGTCAGGCGGGATGCAGCGGCGTCGTCACTGCGCTGCATCAGATACCGGTCGGTGACGTCTGGACGAAAGACGCGATCCGGGAAAGGATCTCGCTGGTTGAAGCGGGTAATGAGCGGTACACCACCCTGAAATGGCTGGTCGTGGAGAGCCTTCCGGTGCATGAGCATATCAAGAAAGGGTTGCCGTCGCGCGGGCAGTACATTGAAAACTACAAAGAGTCGTTGCGTAATCTGGCAGCGGAGGGAATCCGGACAGTGTGCTACAACTTCATGCCGGTACTCGACTGGTCGCGGACCGATCTCACCTACACCTTCCCCGAAGGTCACAAAACGCTGCGGTTCGTATGGGAAGACTTTGCCTTGTTCGACCTCTACATCCTCCAACGCCCTGGCGCAGAGTCGGATTACGACGAGCAGGTGCGCGAATCGGCCAGGCAGAAATTGCAAGGCATGTCACCCGCCGATATTCAGGGATTGACAAACACGGTTTTACTGGGCCTGCCAGGCTCGGAAGAAGCATTTGAACTCGCCAATTTCCAGGAGTTGCTCAATGCTTATGCCAAAATTGGCGATAAAGAGCTGCGCGAAAACCTGTACTACTTCGTCTGCGAGGTGGCACCCGTGGCGCAAGAACTGGGCATACACCTCTGCATCCACCCCGACGACCCACCGCGGCCTTTACTCGGCCTGCCGCGGGTCGTGAGCACCGAAGCCGACTTGGCGCAGTTGATGGATGCATGCGATGTCCGGGCAAACGGTATTACATTCTGCACCGGCTCACTGGGCGTCAGGGCAGATAATGACCTTCCGGGCATCATCCAGCGCTTGGGCGACCGCATCCATTTTGTCCACCTCAGAACAACCAAAAGAGAAGCAGAAGACAACCGCAATTTCCACGAAGCGCCGCATCTGAACGGCGATGTGGATATGTATGAGGTAGTGAAAGCATTGCATCAGGAAGAGCTGCGGCGCAAGGCTGCACATTATACCGACAGCTTGCTGCCGATGCGCCCCGATCACGGCTTTCAAATGCTGGACGATCTGCACAAAAAGACCTATCCCGGTTATTCCATGATCGGTCGCCTCAAAGCGCTGGCGGAGCTACGAGGATTGGAAATGAGCATCGCACAGTCGTTCCGGGAGTTTTAATTAAGGTTTTTAGATTTTAAAATAATGTCCACTCAAAGTCAAATCGAAACAAAATCATCACTAAATGTCTTCTCGCTGGAAGGCAAAATCGCACTCGTCACCGGCGGAGGAAGCGGAATCGGCTTTTACATTGCGCAATGCCTCGCACGGGCGGGCGCGCAGCTCGTAATCACCGGCAGGCGCGAGGATGTTTTGAAAGAAGCGTTGTCCAAGCTCGGCGCGAATGCGCGTTATTTTGTCAACGATGTGACGGATCTCAAATCGTTACCCGCGCTAATAGAAGCTATCGAAACCCAGGTAGGCGAAATTGACATTCTGGTTAATAATGCGGGTATTAACATGAAAAAACACGCCGTGGAAGTTTCCGACGAAGATTTCGACCGTGTTATCCAGACCAATCTGCATGCCGTCTTCTCGATCACCCGCGAATGCGGCAAGCGGATGGTGGAACGCAAGCGCGGCTCCATTCTGATGATCACTTCCATGGCCGCATTATATGGTATCGACCGCGTGGTGGCGTACACCGCGTCGAAATCAGCCGTTGGCGGAATGGTAAAAGCACTAACCACCGAATTTTCTCCATATAATGTACGCGTAAACGCCATCGCGCCCGGATTCATTGAAACGCCAATGATGCTCACCGCCATGAACGGCGATCCTT
>DATMSL010000452.1:0-11249 GCA_035565435.1 Dyadobacter sp.
CCCTCCGCCACCGAGGACTGGTCTTTCAAGCCTCCGCTTGTGACGCCCGGCGAAACCTGCGTCCAGCCCCCTTCGGATGCTATTGTCCTGTACGGCGGCCAAACCGACCTCGATAAATGGGAGCATCCCGACGGCTCCCCCGTGAAATGGAAAACCGACGGTGACGCCATCACCATCAAACCCAAAGCCACCGACATCCGCACCAAACAGAAATTCGGTAACATGCAGCTCCACCTCGAATGGCGTACACCCGACCCATCCGAAGACAAAGACTTCAACCGCGGCAACAGCGGTGTCCTCATCATGGGCCTTTATGAATTGCAGATCTACGAATCCTGGAACTACAATACCCGCATCTATTACAACGGCCAGGCCGGCAGCGTCTACAAACAGCACGCCCCGCTGGTGAACGCCGCCCGCAGGCCCCAAACCTGGCAGACCTACGACGTCATTTTCGAAGCCCCGGTTTTCCGGCCAGATAAAACGGTCGAAAAGCCGGCTTATATGACGGTTTTCCATAACAATGTATTGATTTTAAACCATGTAGAATTGAAGGGACCGATGGTTTATCAGGGGTATCCTAAGTACGTTTTTCACGATTCCAAGCTGCCTTTGCAGTTGCAGGAGCATGGGAGCAGGGTGAGTTTCCGGAATATTTGGGTGAGGGAGTTGTAGAAGTTCACCGCAGGATAAGCGATCGAGGCGGTTCGGGGAAAAGATTTCATTTGCCAGAACGTCGTGTCGGATATTATAGTCTCCGGTAGCTTCATTATGCAAATTATGGTCATACTTACCAGATCAATCCTTAATCGCTATGCTCATTTATAAAACAGAGGCAGAGTACGAAGCCGCAATGGACGAAATTTACGATCTGATGAACAGAGGAACCAGTCTTACAGAGGCTGAGAAAGACAAGCTTCGTGAAATGGCCGTTGCCGCAGAAAAATATGAAGATATCCATTTCCCATTTCCTCCGCTACCAACCTCCGATTAACGCCCGGCCGCAGAGCGGCCTCCTGTTTATGGAAACCGCACAACAATCAATACCAAGGCTCCGGAGGAGCCTCCTACGGGCACAACGCTCACGTATATTTCTGCCGTTTGAACATCAGGAAGGCCCCACTGGACTCTGCATTATGCACAACCGTATTTTCGCATAAACAGGATACCCCGCTGGGGCATGGTGACAGTTGCACTCCTCTAACGCCCCGTCACCGCACCAGTGGCAACCAAACCGACATATCCCCATGCCCCCTATTCCCCCAGGCGTAATACGGCACGAGCCGAACCGGAATGGTTTTAGGCGCGTCGACGGACACCTCGCGGTATAGCTTTTTGTTCCAATCCGAATTATCCACCAGCACCGCATCGCCTTCCAGGCTCATAATCGGGCTGTTTTCGATCGTCAGCAACGCTGGTTTGAAATTATTCCGGGCACCGATCGCCACGTCAAAAATGGTTTTGCCTTTGGGTAAATCAACGGACTCCACGCAATACACCACGGGCCCGCGTTTCACGGTTACCTGGTTGCGGGTTTCTTCCACCAACGGATTGGATTCGATCAGTTTGACGGGCATATCGAGTGTCAATTCAATTTTATCGCCCGATTTCCAGACTTTCCGAAGCTCCGCATAACTGCCGGAGGCCAGTTTTACAGTTTCCTTTTTGCCATTTACCAACAAACTTGCATTGCTGCACCAGCCCGGGATTCTAAAAAATAATGATAATGCCTCTTTCGGCACCTCTTCAAGCGTCACGACAATTTTGCCATTCCAGGGATAATCAGTGGCTTGTGTCAAACGCAACTGACCACTTTTAACGGCAGTTTGAAATTTATTCCCACCATACAAATTAAAGAAAACCGCCGCATCGGAAAGGCTGTAAGCATATTGGCTCACCTCGGCGACAGTGCGGACGGTATTAGGCGGGCAACAATTGGATTTCGAAATATAAGCCTGCCGGTCCTTCTCCCAGCGCTGCTTAAACGGCAACGCATCGGAATAGGCTAATGGGTTCGTGTATAAAAACTTATCTCCTTTCAGATTAATACCCGAAAGCACGCTATTATACAATGCAAGCTCCATGACATCAGCATACTTGGCATCGCCGGTGATTTGGAGCATGCGCCAGTTCCAGAGAACGTTGCCAATGTTGGCGCAGGTTTCGTTGTGGGCGGTGAAGTTGGGGAGCTGATAATCGCGGCCATATGCCTGATGGATCTTCTGGACTTCATCAGGTTTATAAGAAGTACCGTCCGGAGAAACGCCGTCGTAAAGCGCGCCGCAGCCGCCGGTAACGTACATTTTATGTTGGGTAACATCGTCCCACATCGCGTGCAGCTGCGCAAGTAGCGCCTGGTCGCCCGTTTCCGCGTACACATCCGCTACGCCCGCATACAGGTAGTTGGCGCGTACGGCGTGGCCCATTACCTTCGTCTGTTTGAGAAAGGGAATGCGGTCCTGGTTGTCGTCGGTTCCTTCGGTAGCGCCTTTAATGGCAATCAAATGTTTGACGAGCGTTAGATATTTCTCGTCCTGTGTGGTGCGGTATAGCTCCGAAAGCCCCATGTAATGCGCCGGACAAATAGCATTACGGCTTTGCTCGGGCGTGGCTGCGTTATAGAAGGTTATGAGAAAATCGGCGGCCTTTTTGGCGACATCGAGCATGGTGGTTTTACCGGTGGCACGGTAATGCACGCAGGCGGCGGTCATCAGGTGCCCGAAGTTATAAGCCTCAAAGCTGAGGCGGTCGGCGAACATCTTGCCTTCACCATTTTGCTTTTGCTCGATAATGGCCTTCGTATAAATGTACCCGTCTTCACGCTGCGCTTTGGCGATCACCGCGATCGTCTTGTCCATTAGTTCGTCCAGCTTCGGATCCCTGGTAGCGGCATACAGGCTGGCTACCGCCTCAAATGTTTTGTAAAAATCACCATCGTGAAAGGACGGGCCTTTAAAATTCCCCGGCTCCAAACCCGCGGCAATTTCGAAATCGCGGAAGGAATGGCTCAGGTTGGGATCGGTGTAGGTTTTCCAGAGTTGCGGCACCATGGTTTCACGGCACACTTTGAACCGGTCGGCCCAGAAGCCCTGCGTCCATTGTACGGCAGTCATATCCACACCGTGAAGTTTCGCAAACTTGCTTTGGGAGGTATTTACGAGTGCTTTTTCCTGGGCAAATGCATTCAGCCCCAGTCCCAGCGAAAGTGCGATAATGATCTTATTGGTTTTCATTCAGAATGACTTCGTAATCAAATAATCTATTTCAAAAACAGCTTCGGGGTCCTGCATCCCCGCATTGGGCAGGTCGTACATCTGGTCGGTGGGCGTGTCGGCATCCGGAAAACGACGGGTATCGCCGGTGCGGAATGCAATGCGGCTCACTGCCTCCAGCGGGGCAAAAAGCACGCCGGTACCGACTTGCTTGCCATTCACAGCGACGGAGTAAAGCCTCGTTTCCGTGTTGGCTTGCACCTTAATGTCGTAGCGCTGATCTTTCTGGTATTCCAAAAGCGTTTTATTCCGATAACCCGCTTTCAACCGGAATACACCCGTTGAGTCAAAAGACAAACGGATGCCCGGCGTACCCTTTGCATCGAGGAATTCAATGTCCAGCAAACCGGCGTTGTTTTGACCAGGTATCACGGAAAACTCAGCCAGCAGTTTTTTCGTCGCAGGAATCACGCGCTCGACGCGGGCATAGTCGAAGTGATCCGCATCTTTGATAATCAACGCCTTACTATTCTGACCTTTACCAATGTTTACCGGTGCTTGCAGCGGGCTGTAAATGTTCCATTCGTCGAGCTCCTTGCCATTAGGCATTTGTGCAAAGCGGTCGGATGCGTGCTTTTCGGCTTTGTCCCGTACCGGAACAGGTATTTCGGACACCCAGATATCCTCTTTGTTCATGCTGTAAGTTACCCAGAGGTTCCCGTCGGGCGGAGTACCGTTCCCCTCCGAAATACCGCGCACGTATTGGGGCCCGTAGGATTTATAGTTGCCGCCATAGCGCATGGAAGTTATCTCGCCATTTACGAGGAGCAGGTTTTTATAATTTAAACCATCATCACTGACCGAAATCGCCAGCGGCCAGCGAAACTCCGACGGATTATAGACCGTCGCATATTTACCATCCGACGTTTTTTGCCCCCATATCTTTGCATTACTGTTCACAAAACCCGGGGCGCGCCTGGGATTGTAGAGCCAGGTTTTACCTTCGTTTTTGCTGATACTGGTCAAAGCATTTTTCCAAAGGCCTATCACGCGGCCGTCTGGCAAATGATAGTAACTGAATGCTTTGTATTCTCCTTTCAAACTAATCGCCGGGTCATTACGATCGGCCTCCTCCACCCACTGCTGGGTTGCCAGTTTGTTGGCCAGCAACTCGTCACAGGCTTCTATAAAGCCCTTGTCATTACTTTCGGTGTACATTGGGTAGTCAGAATGCTGTTTCCACGACACATTATGCCTGATGAAATAGATCGGCCCGTAAGTACCATCCTTCTTTATTTCCCGCACTACCCTGCCGATGCCGTGCCCGTCGTTCGGGTCGTCTTTCGCATCCAGTACCATCCCGAAATAGGCCAATGTCAGCAGCCGACCGCTTTTGGATACATAAAAACCCATACGCTGATGCATAACTGCGTACAAATCCTTCGCGACGCCGGGATGGCCTTCCTTTTTTGTGCCGTCGGGGATTTTGTAAGGTGGGAAAATCGCGACCGGTTTTGTCCAGGTTTTACCGTCTTTGGAAGTTTGTAACAGGGTTTGGCCCGGCGGAATATGTTCACCAACCGGATTACTGAGGTAATTCAGATAAAATGTGCCGTTCCAATAAGCCAGCATCGGCGCGTGGTTATAGGTCCAGATAACCGCCGAATCCTTACCTGGATCGGTCCGGTTGGCACGCAACGTCTGGTACGAATGCACGCCGATGGCCGGGCTTAATTGCCCATGGTGGTAGTCTACGTTCACGAGCGTTTTGCCGGTGTAACGGATCGTATCCTGTGCATTCGCGGCACCGGTGGCCAGGCACAAGGCCAGCATTACTGTTAATTCTTTCTGCATAATCCTATTTTTCCAACACCAAAACCCAATCATTCCCGTTTCTAACCTCCCCGGGCGGGTTAAATGTTTTGATGCCTTTGTTTTCAATTATTCCTAAAACTTTGATTTCGCCGGTTCGCGGGTCGTACCAGCTTGCATTCACTTTCGCACCGCCGATTTTGCCCATATTGATCTTCATATCACGACCATTCCAGGTGTAAATGAATGCATAATCCTTCCCGCGGGTAGCCAACAGGCGATCGTACCGCTCGCCGTTCTCAGCGATAAGCGACTGATCGGGGACACGCTCGAAGTAAGGTTTCGAAAGCATTAATTTTTTCAAATGGATCATCTGAGCCGCTCCCGGATCGTTAATAGCTTCTTCCCAGGAGGGTAGTTTAGGATCCCGCGCATGCCGCATTTGCATCACCCCATTGTTCCCGTACGTGAACCCGCATGCGCCTGCGAACACCGACCAGTAAGCATACCGCCGCACATCGTCGGCCGTCCACACCGGCAACGTTTTGTCGTGCAGGCCATGCCAGATATTTTCGTAGGAAGGCTCACCGTCCAATACGGGTTTTACGGGCGTGCGGGCGTAGTCGGCTTCCACATATCGCCAGTTATCCTCTCCATAACGCAAATCTTTGGCCTCATTATCCTGCGCATAAGTACGGTGCCCGGACTGGAACATATTGAAATCCAACCACTCACGATTGTGAAACCATTTCGAAGACTGCATTCGGCCAAACGGATGGAAGGTAATGAGGTGATTCGGATCTCCGGCACGCAATGTACCACCAATCGCTTCCCAGACATCAGGAACAACATCCCCCTGAATATCCCCACCGTTGATCCACACAATATTAGGGCGGTCGCGATAGCGCTTCGCCAGAAACTGTGCGTAGGCCTTCGCCTGCGCCGCGCTCGTCTTCCCATTCTTCACGGCATTACCCCAAATAGGCACCATGCCGATGTTAATACCCTTTTCAGCCGCTTTCCCGACAACGTAATCGACGTGATCCCAGTAATCGTATTGTTCCTGATTTTCAAATGCATTGCCGTCGGTCACTTTCGGCGTGCTCAAATCCCGGTTCACTAATGCCGAATCGCCATACACATTCACCGTTTTCAGCGCCTGCACCACCATAACCTGCACCACATTGAAACCCTTTTGCTGACGATCGGTCAGGTAGCGATCGGCTTCTTCACGGGTAAGGCGGTTGAAAAGCAGCCAGCCGGTATCCGCCAGCCAGAAAAACGGCTTCCCATCCTGATCTTTAAAAAACCGCCTGTTTTCTGAAATTCCCAATGTTCGGGACTGGCTATAAACAGGTATTGTGCCGACGAAGAAACCGGCACAAAGGAGCGTTAGGAGTTGGGAGTTCAGGAGTTTGGAGTTCAGGAGTTTTAAGTTCATAAGTTTAGGAGTTGGGAGGAAAGGGCGGCCCGCGTATGGAGGACGGAGAATGGAGGATGGAGAGGTTTAAAGTTTATGAGTTCGGCGTAAGAACCAGCCCCATAAACTCTAAACTCATAAACTCCTGAACCCTAAACTCCTAATACCCTGCATTCTGCGTGATCTTGGCATTCTGATCCCTGACAATATTCGGGATCGGAAAAACGAGTTTGTTTTGCGTTACCGGCTTGCCTTTCGCCGTCAAAACATCGACCACACGATTGGTACGCTTCAAATCAAACCACCGATGGAACTCGAATGCGAGCTCCACGCGGCGTTCATGCTCTACGGCCAATGCCACGGTGTTGTATTTCGCGGGATAACCGGCCTCTCCGTACAATGGCAGCCCGGCGCGCTTGCGTACCTGGTTCAGGTAAGTAGCATCGCCGGTCGCTTCCGAAAGCAGCAGCAGCACGTCCGCGTAGCGCAACACGATGAAGTTGTTATTCGCAGCAATGTTTTGGTTAATCAGTGGTGCAGTTTTATCCTGCCATTTTTTAGGGAATTTCGCTTTGGTAAAATTCCCTTTTGCATCGGTAAAGCCCGTGTCGATGGAAGCTTCGCGGCGGCCGTCTCCTTTCTCGTATTCATTCCAGATATCTTCCACCACCTGGTTCATACCCGCGCCGTAGAAACCCAATGCATTGGAATTGGGGAAAAATTCGAGGTAGTAGTTGCTGTAAGGCGAGGTCGCCGAACCGCCCAGGAACTGGATTTCGAAGATAGATTCTTTCGTATTCTTGGTTTTCGCATCCCAGAGCGTAATATAGGCAGGCAGCAAATCGTATTGTTTGCTGTCATACACCTCTTTAAGTTCCTTCACGCCGTTAGCCTTGTCGCCCATTGTGAGGTAGACTTTCCCGAGCAATGCCTGTGCCGCTCCTTTGGTAGCTCTTCCGGCAATGGTTGAAGCCGCCGGAAGTTTGGATTTTGCTTCGGCGAGATCTTTCGTGATTTGCGAATAGATTTCCGTTGCAGGCGTGCGAAGGATATCATAGGCCTCCGCCGCGCTCACCGGACGCGTTACCAGCGGCACATCGCCCCAGAGCTGCACCATATTAAAGTAGTACAACGAGCGCAGGAAGAGCATTTCACCCTGTATTTGTGCTTTATAGGCAGCATCGAGGTCCGCATTCTGGATTTTATCGAGAATGACATTGATGTTGTAAATCGAGCGATAGAAATCCTGCCAGAACTGGTACACCATCGTATTTGCAGGCGCGAGCGTGTAGTCGCGGAACTGCCATTTATCGGCCTGGTTACCAGAAATGTTGTAGATCGTGACATTGTCGGACATCAGCTCGCCAGCATAGGATACCGGCCCTTGCGGGTGGTACACGGTGTAAAGTGTATTGTACGCCGCGTTGGCTGCGAGGTCGAAATCCGATTTTGTTTTATAAAAATTCTCGGCGCTGGGGTTGGATACCGGTGCCAGTTCGAGGAAAGAGTCCTTGCAGCTCCAACTTGTGGCTATGAGTGCTGCCAGGGCTATCGATTTGATATATCTTTTCATTTTCAAGTACTTTAAAAGTCAGCCTTAATCCCAACAGTAATCACCCGAGGCAGCGGATAAGACCCGTAATCCACCCCCTGAAACGCCCCCGGTACAGGCGCATTGCCGCTGCTGTACGACCCCGCGGTTTCCATACTCGAAGAATAGGAAGTAGTGCCATAAGTAGTATTCTCCGGGTCATATCCGATGTATTTGCTCCACAAATGCACATTTTCCGCATTCACATACACCCGCGCGCCGCTCACTTTCAGCTTCGAAACCCATTTTGCCGGCACCGCGTACGACACGCGCACATTACGCAACCGCACGAACGAGGCATCCTCCACCCAATAAGAAGAAAACTGCTTTTGCAACCCGAGGTAATTCACCGACGGCTTGAAATGCTTTCCGTCGCCGGGATTGCTCTCCGATCGCCAGTAGTTGTACATATCCGCAAAGAAGTTCCGCCCATTGTCCCAGGTACCCAGGTAACGCACGTTGTTGTTGGCGATTTCGCCGCCAAATGAGCCTTGAAACAGGAAAGACAGTTCGAAACCCTTGTAGCCCACGGTATTGGTAATACCGGCTGTAAAATTCGGCTGATAGTTACCCAGGATCGTCCGGTCGGCATCGCTGATCTTACCGTCGCCATTCACGTCGCGCACTTTCGGATCGCCCGGTGTCGTGCTGGAATGGTGCGGATAAGCATCTATTTCCGCCTGATTTTTGAAAACCCCGTCGAAAATATAGCCGTAGAAGTTCGAAACCGGCTGGCCGACTTCGGTACGCACGGTCACGACGTTGTCGACGTACTGGATCGGCGCATTACCCGGCCCGAGTTGCAGCACTTTATTGCGGTTTCTGGAAATGTTAAAATCAGTGGTCCAGGTCAGCGCTCCCGTCAGGTTCTTGGTTGAAATATTCAATTCCACACCCCGGTTGCGCATTTTACCGATATTGGTCAGCTGCGTGGAGAAACCGGTAATATCAGGTACCGGTACGAAGAGCAGCATATCACGAGTCACCGAGTTGTAGTACTCCGCGGAAAGATTAATACGGTTGTTGAAAAGACCTAAATCAACGCCGATATTGAACTGATTGGTCTTCTCCCATTTCAGGTTCGGATTTGCCAGGCTGCTTACTTTCAAACCATTGGCCAGGTTGGAGCCGTTTACGTATTGCGCCGCTGCCAGCAGACTGATCGCCCCGTAATTGGGAATCTGGTTATTACCCGTCACCCCATAGCTCGCGCGGAGTTTCAGGTTGTTCACGGCCGTCACACCCGACATAAATGCCTCGTCCGAAAGCAACCACCCGGCCGACACCGAAGGAAAATACCCCCATTTGTTGTTCTCGCCAAAGCGCGACATCCCATCCCGACGTAAAGCACCAGTCAGGAAATACCGGTTTTTGAAATTATACTGGACCCTCGCCAGGTACGAAAGCAGTGACCATTCACTGGCTGTCGTATTCCCGGCCGTCACGGTTCCCGCATTGATCGTATGCACGAGGTCGTTCGGGAAATTGTTGGCAGCTACGTACATTGTTTCATCGCGCTGCTTCTGGCTCGTATAGCCTAGCAGGCCGGTGAATGCATGCTCACCAAATTTCTTATCGTAAGTTAATGTATTCTCACTCAGCCAGTTCAGCATGTACGCATCACTCGCATTGCCCTGCGCAGCCAGCACCGCCGAATAGCCGTATTTCTGTTTATCATTCCAATAGAAATTACTGCGCATGTTGTACAGGTTACCGCTCAGACTGGTCCGAAACCGCAGCCCGTCGATGAATTCGTATTCCAGGTAACCGGTAGCAAGGGTATTGAACGACTTCCGGCCTTTGTCGACCTCGCGTGTGAGCGAGTACGGGTGCCAGAGGTTCATATCAGCGTATTGTGTAAACCGGAACCAGGTTGAATTCGGGTCGCGGAAACCGAGGTTCCCATTTTCATTGTAAACCGGGAAAATCGGATCGCTTTGCAGTCCAAGGCTGATCACGTCGCTTTTGCCTTGTGTACCTTCCGTGCGGTCGAAAATGGAAGTGATACCAATATTCAGACCCGCACTAAGCCGCTTGGAAATCTGCGTTTTAAGATTCGAACGAAGCGCCAGGCGTTTGTAGTAGTTGGCATCCAGAACGGCCGTCTGGTCCAGGTAGGCGCCCGAAAACATATATTGGGTCTTCTCGGTACCGCCGGTTACAGTCACCTGCGCATTAAACGACGGTGCGGTGCGGAACATCACGTCCTGCCAGTTAGTACCCTTTCCAAATTGCTGCGGGTTGTTGGTAAAATCCTCGGGAATGCGCAGCGTTGCCGGACGCGCACTATTCGGATCGCTTGCGTTGCCGCCCTGTGCCGTCCACGCATTATTTTTGGCATCGATGTAGGTTTCTATAAACTGCTGCGCGTCCATCATTTTGACCCGGCGCGTCACTTTCTGCGAGCCGTACTCAACATTCGCGCTCACATTCACTTTGCCCGGCTTACCCGTTTTGGTCGTAACGATTACTACCCCGCTCGATCCCCGCGACCCGTAAATAGCCGCCGAAGACGCATCTTTCAGCACTTCGATCGACTCGATATCCTGCGGGTTGATCAGGTTCAGGTTAAAGTTTTCCAGCGGTACCCCGTCTACCACGATCAATGGATTGGTCCCCGCCGTGATCGAACTGATTCCCCGTATTTTGATCACCGGCGAAGCCCCAGGTGCGCCCTGCGATTGCGAAATATTCACCCCAGGCAGCGTTCCAGCCAGCGATTGGGTGACATTACTGAACGAACGGTCCTTGAACTTGTCGTAATTAACGGAAATTACCGCGCCGGTCACCGCCCGCTTGCTCTGCGTTCCGTAACCGACCACTACCACCTCTTCCAGTGATTTGTTTTCAGGCACAAGCCTTACACCGATGTCGGTACGGGCTCCGACGGTTTCTTCCACAGATTTGTACCCTACAAAACTGAATACCAGCACAGTAGCCTGATCCGGCACATCGATCTGGAACGCCCCATCGGAATTAGTGGTTGTTCCGCGCTGCGTACCTTTAATCACGACACTCACACCCGGAAGCGGGTCGGCGTCGCTTACACCCGTTACCCTGCCTTTCACGGACAGCGTCTGCGCATGAACCGCCGGGACTACCAGCAGGCATACCAGCATGATGCGTAAGAGTTGTTTCATAAACATTTCAAACGATTAGGGAAGTAGTGATTTTCTTTTTCTTTCTTTTATATTCTAATTTTTACGAAAAATAG
>DATMSL010000453.1:0-3790 GCA_035565435.1 Dyadobacter sp.
GAAGTAACATAGGATATATACTGGCAATCTGTATTTTCCTGGGCGGCTGCTCGGTCAATAGATATGTACCCGAGGGCCAGAGCATTTATGTTGGCAACAAGGTAAATGTGCAGCCCGACAGCATTTCCAAGCCCAGTGTGTCGGGCATAGCCGATCAGCTGGAAGAGCTGATCAAGCCGCCTGCCAACAAGACTATTTTCGGCTTTCCATGGAAGGTTTGGTTTTACTATTGGATCGGCGAACCAAAAGATGAAGGCGGGCTGCGGAGCTGGTTCCGGAAAAAGCTCGGAGAACCACCGCGTTATGCAACGCAGCGCATCGTGGACATCAACGCGGCCAATATGGCTGCATTCCTGGACAATGAAGGCTACTACCGTTCCAATGTCAAAGGCAGGGTTATACCTAACAAAAACAAAAGAAAACGCACCGCGATCACTGAATTCGATGCGTATGTAATGCCGCGCTACGTGATCAATGAGATCAGCTACGTTGTGCCCGACAGCTCGCTCTTTAACCGCGACCTGGTTTTGGCCAAACAAAAAACCTTGCTAAAAAAAGGCGACCCGATCCGCCTGGAAGTGATCACGACCGAACGTACGCGCATCGACCAGGAGCTGAAAAGCAAGGGATATTATTATTTCAATCCCGATTACCTGATCGTAAAAGTCGATTCCACCATTGGCCGCGCCGACTCCACGCTAGGGCCGCAGCAGGTGAATCTATTTCTAGAAGTCAAAAAGGAAACCGCCCAGACTTCTTTAAAACAGTATTTTATCAACCGCATTTACGTCAATACCGGCACAGAAGAAAACAAGCAGAACGATTCGATCGCCCTGGCCGCACGAGGGCCATTACGCCGGGGCATTACCATCACTGATCCGGGCCATAATTATAAACGCAGGATATTCTACGACGCCATTGGCTTCCGAAGAGGTAATATGTATACCAACACGATGCACGACGTATCGCTGCAAAGGCTGATCAACCTGCAAAACTTCCGGTTCGTTAAAAACCGTTTCGACCTCGTCCCCCGCTCGGATTCGGCATTATTGGACGTGTATTACGATCTCGCACCGATGAAAAAAAAGTCGCTGCAGACTATTCTTTCCGCGAGTACCAAATCCAACAACCTGGGCGGATCGCAGCTGGACGTGACGTGGCGTAACCGCAACTTCTTCCGTGGCGCAGAAATGCTGGCAGTCAATGCGTATTTCGGATTTGATGTGCAGCTCGGTGGAAGCCGCACCACTTCCAACAATATCGGAAACGAATACATCCGGTATGGTGCCAAAGCCGATTTGTCGTTCCCGAGGTTTATCATTCCGTTTGTAAGAATCAGACCCGAAAAAAGCCAGGCTCTACCTAAAACCATTCTTTCGATCGCTTACGAAAACCGCATACAACGCAACTTCTACACAACGCGCTCCATTCGCGGTGACTGGTCTTATCTATGGCGCCGCAACTCTGAGGTGGAACATACACTCACCCCGATTTCCATCAACTTCGTAGAACCCAGGAACATCAATATCGAACTGCTCGGGGAAGTGGTTGAAGATCCTAATACAAATCCCCTGGACATTGACCGGCTTTATAGACTGGTCGACACCAAATTCTTTATCATGGGTTCCGCCTATTCGGTATCCTACCGTCCCACACCTCGGCCATTCAGCAAAAACCAGATCGCAATGTCGGGCGGTATCGAATGGGGTGGGAACATTTTAAGCATGCTTACTAAGAAAAACCCGGAAGGATTTCCGAAAGAGTTCCTTAAAGTTCCCATCCTTCAATATGTAAAAGCAGATGGTGACGTAAGGTACTATCGCACCATTACTCCGTCGATTAAATGGGCGAACCGCATTCTGTTGGGTGCTGCCAAGCCTTATGGAAACTCGAAAACGATGCCCATACCGCAGTTCAAGCAGTATTTCGCCGGTGGTAGCACGGGAATCAGGGCATTCCGTCCGCGTTCACTGGGACCGGGTTCCGTCGCTCCCGATACATTATCAATTCGCTTGCTGGGTTATCAGTCTTTCGCGGATATCCGGATGGAATTCAATTCAGAAGTTCGGATGAAATTCACCGATATTATCAACGGTGCCATTTTTGTAGACGCTGGAAATATCTGGTCGTTCGGCGACAGCACCCGCGCCGCCTATCCGGGCACAGCACTGATCAGTAATAAGTTCTTGAAGCAGGTCGCCGTCGGCGGCGGCATTGGCTTGCGCCTGGATTTCTCTTACCTGATTTTCCGTCTCGACCTGGCAACACCTTTCCGCAAGCCATGGTACGTGAACGAGATTAAGAATGTGAGTGATGAAGGTGTGGTAGAGTACAAAAACCCATGGGTATTCAACGAAATCAATTTCGGAAGCAAAGCTTGGAGAAAGGAAAACCTGATATTGAATATTGCGGTCGGGTTGCCGTTCTAGCCAGGTCAAAATATCACCTGATTTCCTGGCAAAGTTCTATCAGAACGCCATTCGCGCTTTTCGGATGCACGAAGCAAACCAGCTTATTGTCGGCGCCACGTTTCGGGATTTCGTTCAGCAATACAAATCCGGCGTCGCGAAGGCGTTCCATTTCCGCAATGATATCTTGCACCTCGAACGCGATGTGGTGAATGCCTTCGCCTTTCTTTTCAATAAAGCGGGCGATGGCACTGTCGGGGCCGGTAGCTTCGAGCAGTTCTATTTTTGTTTGGTTTATCTTAAAAAATGAAGTGATAACCTGCTCCGATTCGACAGACTCGCGCTTGTAAGGAACTGTATTAAGCAGTGCCGAGTACAATGTCTCTGCCGCTGAGAGGTCGCCGACAGCAATACCAATATGCTCCACATTCTTCATAGCAGGAAACATTATTCCACTTGTCAACTCTAAACTCATAAACTCCAAACTCCAAACCTATTTCCGGTTATCATCCCCTGCCATGATGCTCAGGTAGCTCTCAAAACGGCTCAGCGCAATCTTTCCTTCCGAGACAGCCTCTTTCACGGCGCAGCCGGGTTCATTAATATGCTGGCAGTTGTTGAAACGGCATTGATTAAGCAGATCACGCATTTCAGGGAAGTAGTGGCTGATCTCCTCCTTTTCCATATCGGCCAGCCCGAGTTCTTTGATCCCCGGCGAATCGATGATGAATGTATCTTTTTCGAGCTCAAACATTTCAGCGAAAGTGGTAGTATGCACGCCTTTGTTCGCGAATGTGGAAACTTCCTGTGTTTTGATATCCAGATCCGGCGCGATGGCATTCACGAGCGTTGACTTACCTACACCTGAATGCCCTGAGAGCAACGAGACCTTACCTTTGAGCAGATCCTTGAACTCTCCGAGGCCAAGTTCATGCAATGCCGTCGTGGCAAGGCAACGATACCCCAAGCCCGTATATAACTGCATAAGCTCGGTCTGAAAAGCCCTCATATCGTCGTTCAACAGGTCCTGTTTGTTGAAAACCAGCACGCCCGGAATGCGGAACGATTCGATCGCCACCAGGAAACGATCGATAAATCCAAGCGAGGTCCTCGGGAATACCAATGTACAGATGAGGATAGCCTGATCCACATTCGCCGCTATGAGGTGTGCGTGGGCCGTTTTATGGACCGAGCGACGGATCACATAGTTTTCTCGCGGAACAATCTCATGAATGATCCCGAAGTTTTCCCCCTCATTCTCCACCTCAAAATTCACATAGTCTCCTACTGCAATCGGGTTGGTTACTTTCAAACCCAATGCTTTGAATTTACCCTTCAACCGACATTGCCAGATGTGCCCGTCCCTGCTGTCCCTGACGTCG
>DATMSL010000454.1:0-18703 GCA_035565435.1 Dyadobacter sp.
CCTCTATCGCAACAATTACGCCCCCGATGAATTGTACGTGCGGAGAAGTTTTGTGGACTTTTCGGCAGTGCTGGATCTGAAAAGACACGTTTTCTCATTCTCCGGCGGCCGCTCCTATATTCCCAACATAGACAATACCGATCAAAACACGCTGTTTTTCAATATCAAATATGCATTGCGGCTGAATGTTCCGCTCGGACGGAAAAAGAATATCGGCACGGTAAAGGGCCAGCTCACGGGCTTCGGTTACCGCAAGCAGGGTAACGTCATCCAGCTCGGCAGCCACAAATTTATGACCGACAGTACCGGCATGTTCATATTTAATGGCGTAGCTCCCGACCAGTATTACCTTAGCATTACCCAAAACGAATCAGGCAACGAGGGTGTGGTGCCCGCAGTACGCATGCCTATGATGGTAAATGTGCGTTCCGACAGCCTTAGCGTAGTAGAAATCCCGCTAACGCGCACCGGCAGCATCGCCGGCAGGATCGAATTTTTGAAGGCCAAACAAAATGGTCTGTCGTCGGTGCTGACCGAAAAACCGGCGGTGCTGGTCAAACTGCACGGTGAAAACGGCAGTTACCTCACCGAACTGAACGATAAAGGCGAATTCTCGTTTCGGGAAATACGGCCGGGCAACTGGGAAATATCGGTATTCATCCCCGGCAGTCAGGATCGCTTCGTCGTCGAAGACAGTAACCGCCAGCTCACGGTAGAAACCGACAAAACGCTCGACCTCACGTTCAGGATCAAGCCGAACGAGAAGCGGATCCATTTTTCGGAAAGAAATTTTGAAGTATCTGTTAAAAAATGAAGTACATAATGCTCATATACGGTGTTTTGTCCGGCCTGGTCTCGTACGCGCAGGTAGTCGCGAACGTGGACGTGAGCATTTCCATGCCGTCTGTGGCCCTGGTAGACATCCTGCCGTCGGGCTCCAACAGCATTACCCTACAGATGACAGCCCCAACCGAGGCCGGCAACACCATCGGAAGCGGCTCTTCCAATAATACCAACTGGCTCATATTCACCTCGGCCGTCACCAGCGGAGGGTCACGGAGCATTAAGGGCGATGTGGTGGGAACGTTGCCTGCGGGCATCCGCCTCCGCCTGGACGTATCTGCGTACGTGGGCCCGGGATTGGGTTTCACGGGCGGGAACAGCTACGTTACGGCCAATAAATACCTCACTAATACCCCGGTAAGTTTCATAGACAATATCAAAGGCGCCTACACCGGCATTACCTATGGCAGCAATGGCTTCCAGCTAACTTATTCACTTGAAATACAGAACTATGCCAATATCCGCAGCGGCACATCGAACGTGACGGTGCGTTACACCATGGTCGACAACTGATGAAGTATATTATCGCTTTCTGCATGGCAAGCCTAGCGGCCCTCACAGTTTCCGCGCAAACGATTTCGATCAATAGCGGAACGACGTGGTCTGTCCCATCGCTGTCGTCTACAATCACCAAAGCCGGGAAAAATTATGAGCATATCGAAACCAGCAGCGCCTCGCAGACCCTCCTGAAAGTAAATGCGCTGCTCGCGTGGTCTATCACTGCGCACCTAAGCGCAACTTCCAACTGGGATTCGTCACTGAAACTATCCGTCCAGCGCACCGGCAACGGCACCGGCATTGCCATCCTCACAGGCGGTACTACCTACATACAACTCACCAGCACCCCGCAGGCTTTTTTCAGCGGCCTCCTAAACCTGACCGCCAACCGCGACAATATTCCCATTCAATACAAAATCGAAGGATTATCTGTGATCCTGCCGGTGAAGACGTACACGACGACGATTACTTATACGATTTCGGGATTGTGAGAATCGTTGGGTGTTGCCGGGAGTAGTCAGGTGTAGTCAGATGAAGTCATGTGTAGTCACGGAGTGAAGTGAAGTGTAGTCAGGAGTGGTCAGGTGTGGTCATTTATTGTCAGGTATGGTCATGAATAGTCATTGAATGCGAGAACGAACCCATCGACCACACTTGACAACTCCTGACAATACCTGGACTTTCCTCCTGACCACACCTGACAATACCTGACCACACTTGACTATTCCTGACCACACCTGACAATTATGACAATACTTGACCACACCTGACAATTCCTGACTACACCTGACTATTCCTGACCACACCAGCGCTACTCGAACATCCGCTCCTCCCGTATCACGCGAAACGGTTTCTCAAAAAACTCCATTGTAATACGGTTAAAATCAGCGGCGTAATGCACCAACGTCGAATGCCCTGAATTGGGCAGAATCCAGAGGTAGGACTTCGGAATGGCCCTTGCGATCTGCACTGTATGCTCGGGGATGATTACGTCGTGGTCGCCGCCGATAATGAGCGACGGACAGTGTACTTTGTGCAGTTGTTCGAGTGTAATATTCGGCTGGACGGCCATCAGGTGCATGAGCTTTTTCTGATTGCGTTTGACTGGGTCCGCGATTTGCTTCGTCAGATCGGCATCCCATTCCAGGATCTTTTTATACAGCCACGGGTCCAGTGCAGTGGAGTCCGGCCAGAGATTTGCACCGGTTGCGGCCAGTTTCCGCACTTTCTCAGGATGGCGTAAGGCCAGCAGCAATGCATTGATACCGCCGTCGCTCCACCCTACTACATTGCAGGAGTCGATTTTGAGATGTTCCAGCAATGCATCCAGGTCGTCGGCCATCATTTCGTAAGACAGCGAGTCACCCTTATCCTCCGATCTCCCCTGCGCCCGGCTATCCACCAAAATCACTTTATAGGACTTCGCAAATGCATGAAGCTGATGTTTGAAGTCGCGCATCGAGCCTCCGTTGCCGTGGACAAACAGAACCGGCTTACCGGAGCCGTACACTTCATAGTACAGTTTCACACCCCGCAGATCGACAAAATGGCCTGCTTTGGGATTGCGGCCCAGTAGCGCTGTGTCCGGCTTAGTCTGTGCGTACGCATTTGCGCAGGCCAGCCAGCAGCAGAGGATCAGAAAATTCAGTTTCATTTTCAAATCAGATTTGAGGCTCGTACTTACCAAATGTACGTTCCAAAAAAGACTCTATCCTCGCTTTCTGCCGCAAATGATGCCTGAAATGCATTTCTGAAAACTGAAACCATTCCTCCGCACACAAATAATGAAACCCCGGATGCTTCGCTTTTCCATGAAACAAGCTTCTGGCTATCCAAAGGTCGGTTTCGGCGACGATCGTTTTCAATTGCAACAGCCGGTCGATCAGCGATTGCTTGCTGGCGGGTTGCCGGACAAATGCATTGGCAGGCGGGCCTTCGAGCATGGCGTCGGGAAATGCATTGTTGCGCAGCATGATTTTCGCTTCCGAAGTACAGTCTTCCATCGCGTGATCGTTCGACGCCAGGCAGACTTTGATCTGACTGAAATAAAATTCCGCCTGGTCCAGAATATGCATATATACCTGGCCCAGCGACCAGGCCTCCGGCCCCGGCTGGGCCAGCAACCTGGCAATATCGTAAGGTTCCAGCGATCGAAGCCAAATGTCGATCGTGTGATGATAGTCCTTGACTCTCATGTTTTAAGATGTGCTGATGATCTTACAAACTTAACCTAATCGCTGGTAAAAATGCGCGGGGTTTAACGACAATCAGCGGTGGTATTTGCGCCAAATGTGTGCCCGTGCACTGGGTAATCGGTATAACCTACGTCGCCGCCCTGATAGTAGCTTCCCGGATCGCCCGTTGCCAGTGGGAGATCGAAGCGGAAGCGTTCCGTCAGGTCGGGATTGGCAATATATGGTTTGCCAAATGCGATCAGGTCGGCGAGCCCTGCATGCAGTGCAGCTTCCGCCGTTTCCACGGTATAACCTCCCGCCAGCATGACCAGCCCGTCGTAGCGCTGGCGCAGGTCCCGGATGTAAGTTTCAGGAATCTTACCATGCCCCACCGGCCCCTGATCGGATAAATGGATATACAAAATGCCCATTTTCTGCAAAGCATCCACAATATACCGCTGCGTTTCGGCTTCCTCGGCGTAGTCGGGCAGGTCGTTGAGCTTTACGAACGGCGACAAGCGTATTCCGGTTCGTTCCTTCCCGATCGCCGCCACGGTACCTTCCACGATTTCAAGCAGGAAACGGCTGCGGGCGGCAATGCTTCCGCCGTAGGCGTCTGTGCGCCGGTTGGTGTGCGGGTGCAGGAATTGCTCCGGCAAGAACCCATGTGCACCGTGTATTTCAACCCCGTCGAAACCCGCCCCGATCGCATTGACGGCACCTTGAATATGCTCGTCGATGAGCCTCCGGACGTCGGCACTCGTGGCCACTATTGGCTCACTATTAGGCAAATGAATGTCTCCTGCCGTTCGTATCAGCCCTTTGGCGGTCACAGCGGACGGCGCAATCAGCGGCATTTGCCCTTCATTATTAAGGTAATGCCCGATACGCCCTGCGTGCACGAGCTGCATAAAAATCCGCCCCCCACGTGCATGCACTTCGTCGGTAACGCGCTTCCAGCCTTCGATCTGCGCCTGGTTGTATATTCCGGGGGTGCCCATATAACCGATACCATTGGGCGCCACGGCCGTGTTGTCTGTAATGATCAGGCCCGCACCCGCCCGTTGCCCGAAATACACAGCGGCGGAGGCACCGGGAATGCCATTCAATGCCCTCCTGCGGTTCATAGGGGCCATCACGACGCGGTTAGGCAATTCGAGCGTGCCGGTTATGAGTGGTGTCAATAGTTTTTTCTCCGTATTCATGATTGCTTTTTTTGAATACAAAGCTATCTGTACCAACCGCGGTCGAACAGTGTTATTGCGTGGTTTTTTCGGTATTTTTACAGGTTATGAAACAAAAGATACTGCATCAGCCCTTCGAAGTGTACGTAGCCGACATGGATTGCTGGAACGAGCGGCCTTTGATCTACCACTTCTTCGAAATCGTGAGGATCATAGATGGGACCGGCACGCGCGAGACCAATCGCAACCGCTTCGAATACCGCCCGGGCAGCATTTTCCTCTTCACCCCATTGGATTGCCGCGGTTTCGACGTCGAGACGCCCACACGGTTCTGCTCCATCCGGTTTTCGGAAGCATTTTTCTCCGAATACAAAACCGAGCAGGACAAAGAGCGGGTAACCGCATGGCTGAAACAGCTGGAAACGATTTTCGCGCACCATAATCGTTTCGAAGAACTGCTGATCCGCAACGAAAGTGATTGCCGCATGATCGCCTCGATGATCTCCCTCCTCCTCACCGAATACGAGCAGCGGCAGGCAGGCCACGAAGAAAACCTGCGGCATTTAGTAACGCTTATCCTCAACATAATTACCCGAAATGTGCACGACGCCCGTGTGGCCGATACCTCCGGCACCAGGGAAGGGCTGATCAACCATGTATTGCTGCATATCCAAAGGCATATCGCCGACCCCGAAAAGCTGCGCGTCGAATACCTGGCCGGGCAATTCAATCTGTCGCCTAACTATGTGGGTGAGTATTTCCGCAAATACACCGGGGAAAGTCTGCAAAACTACGTCGCGTCGTCGCGCATAAAGCTCGTGGAACAGCGCCTCACGCATAGCAATCTGACGATCAGTGAAATAGCGAACGAGCTGGGTTATACCGACGAAAGCCACCTCAGCCGGCAGTTCCGCAAGCACCACGGCGCAAACCCTACGGCCTTTCGAAAAGGGCTGGTCACGCCAGTGGCTTAAAAAATGCCATTGGCCGCAAACTCTCGTGGCGTCATATTGTACAGATCCCTGAAGCATTTGGCGAAATAGGAAAGGTTATCAAACCCCACCGCATATGCCGCTTCGGACACTGCCACGCCGTCGGAAAGCAATGCAGCCGCTTTTTTCAGCCGGTAGTTGCGGATCAGCTCCACCGCCGAAAGGTCAGTCAGTGTTTTCAGTTTGCGGTTCAGGCTGCTGTTGCTCATACCAATCTCCCGGATCAGTTCCGTTACACCGAAATCGGGATCGTCGAGGCGGGTGTCCAGGATTTGGTATAACCTGCTCAGGAATGGGTCTGTGACTCCCTCCGGGTTTGCCGGCAATGCTACCGGCTCCGCAAAGCTCGCCCGGAGGCGCTCGTATAAGCGTGCCTGCCTGTCGAGTAGGTTGCGTATGCGCAGGCGCAGCTCGGGCATGTGGAAAGGCTTGGTAATGTAGTCGTCCGCACCGAGTTCCAGTCCCTCCACCCTGCTTTCCAGTGCCGATTTGGCCGTCAGCAACACCACCGGGATGTGGCTCGTTTCCAGATTGGATTTAATGTTTTTACAAAAAACATAACCGTCCATGACAGGCATCATTACATCGCTGATAATCAGGTCGGGCATGATTTCGGTCGCTATCGCGAGCCCTTCCTCGCCATTCCGGGCGTGGTAAAACCGGTAATGCTCCGCCAGACTGTCCGAAACAAACTCCGCCAGGCCTGCATTGTCGTCCACGAGCAAAATCTTGGCTGAATATCCTTCCTTGTGAGTAATATGGCCGTTTTCATTCATGTCAGGAACAACGCTTTCCGTCGATTGCCACGCCTCGCCCCGCCGGTAAGGCATAGTCACTGTGAAAACGGTATCGAACCCGTCGGCGCCGCTTTTTGCAGAAACAGTCCCGCCCTGCAATTCGACGAGTTCCTTCACGATCGCGAGGCCGATGCCGGTGCCCTCGCGGTAGCCGGTCTGCCCGGCCTGATAAAACCGGTCGAAAATGCGGCTTAGCTGCTCTTCGGGAATTCTCACACCCGTATTCGCTACGACGATTTCCGCGCCTTCCGATTCGGTCGCATTTAATGTAACCCGTATCCGCCCGCCCTCGCTGGCGAACTTCACCGCATTGGAAAGCAGGTTCGTCATGATCCTTTCCAGTTTTTCATGGTCAAACCAGAAATAACTGTTTTCGAGATGATTTTTGAATTCCAGTTTCACACGTCTGGTCTCCGCGGCCATTTGGAACGTGCCGGTAAGTGCCTCTATGTGCCCCCCTATGTCCCCCCAGGCGGCATCGACGTGCGTGGTACCAGCTTCGAGTTTGGAGAGATCGAGCAGCTGGTTGATCAGCCCGAGCAGTTGCCGCGCGTTCCGTTCAATCAACGACAGGCGTTTGCTATCTTTTTCCGGTCGCTGCTCTTCGAGCATTTGGCCGGTGGGTCCGAGGATCAGCGTCAGGGGCGTCCTGAATTCGTGGGTAATGTTGGAGAAAAACTGCGTCTTCATTTCATCCAGCTCGCGCAGCTGAAGCGTCTCCCGTGCTTTCAGGTCTATTTCTTTTTGTTTGAACAAAATGGACTGCTGCATGCGCACGCGGTTGACGTACATCCGCAACAGCCCGTATACCACTGCAAGAAAGACCACGCAATAGATCACATACGCCCACCACGTCTGCCACCACGGCGGACTGATGCGAATATGCAGTTTCCTGACCTCTGGACTCCACACCCCGAGCGTGTTGGAAGCATTCAACCGCAGTACATAATGCCCTGGTCGGAGATCGGTATACTTGGTGACAGGCGTTTCGGTCTCGATCCAATGCTCGTCCACGCCTTCGAGCCGGTATCGGTAGCGGATTCTGTCGCTGCGGTTGTACTGCATCGCCGCAAATTCCACGGTGAGAAAATTCTGCCAATATGCCAGGTCAAGGCTCTGCATGGCCGTCACGGGCAGTTCCCCGGCCGGCAAGCGAGGCTCCAAGGGGGTATTATTAATTGAAATACCCGTAATATAAACCGGCGGGCGGTAGCGGTCCTCGTTTGGTTGCTTTGAATCGAAAGCAGTGATTCCTTCCATACCGCCCAGGAAAATGCGGCCGTCGGGCAATGCAAGAGCGTGAAACCGGTTGAATTCATCGGCCATTAGGCCGTCCTCGCGGGTGTAGGTACGCGTGCGCAAAGTCTTCCTGTTCACTTGGGACAACCCCTGGTTGGTCGCCACCCACACATTGCCCTGCCGGTCGGGAATAGCTGCATATACCACGTTATTGGGCAGACCATTTTGCTTTGAAATGCGCTCACAATGCCCGGTGCGCTTATCGAACCGGCAGAGACCGCCTCCGAATGTACCTACCCAAAGCAGGCTATCGTCGAGCGGATCGGCGAAGAGACAATACAGGTTATCACTGCTCAATGAGCCCGGTTCCTGCCCGTAACGGCTGATAGCACCGGTAGCTTTGTCGATCCGGTACAGACCCCGCACAGTTGTCGCTACCCAGAGATATTGCCTGTCCGCCACGAGCTGGATAATTCCCGACTCGATGGCCAGTCTCTTCGCCCGGATCGCATGTGGAAAACGCGTCCAAACGCCGTTTTTGTAAGAAAATAACAAACTGTCGTGCATGGCCCACATTTTCCCGTCCGGATCTTTCGCAAGACTGATCGCCAGCTCCGACCGCTTAATATCCTTGATTGTTACCGGGAACGGAATGCTTCTGATCGTGCGGCTGTTCAAGTCCAGTTCAAAAAGCGGCGTCCGCCCCGCACTAAACCACATTTTCTGGGGACTATCGAATGCGTAGCGGAAATTGTAAGAGAAGAGATCCCCGGGCAGCTTGACCATTTCAGTCGGCGGCACTTTCAGGAAGTCTCGCAGAAGGTCAGAAATAAAATCGGAAGAATAGGGTTTTGTATTAAAATAGCTGGCTCTCAGATTGTACTTCCGGATCCCCTGCCCATTGGTACCCGCCCAAAGGACATCAGAACGGTCGACAAAGAGGCTCTTGAATTCGTCCACGTCCGCCTGGATGGGAAACTCGGCAAGGTTGTCATTCTTATCCAATCGGTACAGGTGGTTCATCCTGAAAAAATAGACGTTGTCTTTGCTATCGGTCACAATGGGGTGCCGGTACTGGGCCTGTGTGTCCAAAATCAGCGTGCGGGTCTGGCCCTGGCCGGTCACCGGGTCGAGCAGCGCCATTCCTGAGTTGTAAAGTACCAGCAGACGGCCGTCTTTCAGGTCGGTCAACGCATTCACTTTCTTGTCGGCGCCGCCGGCAAGTGTGGCTGAGTGGAATGGAATGAAACGGTCCGCGCCGTGTTTTAGCAAAAAAATCCCCTGGTTGGTAACCGCCCATATATTCCCGGAACGATCCTCCTTCACGAACCGTACATGTGCGCGTACAATGGCACTCGTATCACCATTGGAGGCGTGATAGCCTTTTATTTTCCGAGTATTTAAATGAATATAATCCAATCCACCGCCGTCGGACATTATCCAGAGCCGGTGCTGGCGATCGACGTACATATCCCGGAGAAACCGCTTTCCGAAATGCTTCTGGTAAAATGCCTGGCGCGAAAAGTTGATGAATGTCTCGCGCACGGGATCGAAAAGGTCGATCTGTCCCTGATCCGTAGTGATCCAGATCTTGCCATCGGCGGTGATCTGCAAATTTTCAAGTCCTAATGAAGAAAGCGATATCTCCTGCGTGTCCGACGGTTGAAATACCCTGAAACTACGGCCGTTGCCACGGTGGCCGTTGCCACCGTGGCCGTCATACCGACACAAGCCATCGCGCGTGGCGAGCCAGATAAAACCGCGCTTGTCCTGCACAATACCGGGCACGAAACCCTGCGGCAGGCCCTGTTTGGCGGTAATGCTTTCGGGGACGGGAAAGCTTGCCGATTGCGCTGATGCCACCGCCGGCAGATAACCGCTGCCAGCCAGCCCATGCAGCACGAAAACGATTACCCAGCGGATCATGTAGAATTTCTTCAAATACCGGTGCTTTGAGGCTAATTTACAATAAAACAGCCTTGTATGACGAAAAATGAATAGTTTCTGATTAAAAATTGACAATTGCCGAACACCTCCGCATTCCATATTGCGGCCAAAAAATGATTACTCATCATTCCGGACCGCGCTATGAATACACAATTACTACGACCCCTTTTCACACTGTTTTGCGCACTGATGATCGCGACCGTCACCCATGCGGCGGTGATTTACAATCACAACTTCAACAATAAGAACTTCTCGGCACCTACCTCGATCAACGCTAACATGACTGCCGTATGGAGCGGGATTGGAGACACTCCTTACAGCCGCAACGACGGCAGCGACCCGGGGATGGCTTTGAACGCGCATAACCACGTGTATGTCCTTACTATTACGATGCAGGAGGGCTTTCAGGCGGAAATCACCAGCATTTCGTTCCGGCGGTTTTCGGGTGACAACGCCACGATGCAGATCAAGGTTAATGAAGAAAATTACGGCACGTCATTCACTGCAACAAGCTCCCTGACGCTCATTACCCGGAGCAAAACGGTATCCGAGCTGCGGAATAAAATCGTGGTTAAGATCGCCGTTACAAATGGGAGCTATCCCAATTATTACTCCCACATCGACGATTTTACGATCAACGGTACCGTTTCCGGTTATGACCCCGCTGCCGAAGCCACGCCCGATGCCAACGGCATACTGTATGTCAATGCCAATATCGGTACGCCGGGCGACGGCAGCAGTTGGGACAATGCGCTTCAACGCATGTACTACGCTACACGGGCAGCCGTAATGAAACCGGCCGTCAAACAAGTGTGGATAGCGGGCGGCTCGTACGAAACCGAAGCAGAAAATACGCCTATGACGCTCACCAACGACGTCGCCTATTACGGCGGCTTTTCGGGCTATGAAAGCGATGTCCGGGAGAGAGCGATTGCTTCTAACGCGACGGTATTAACGGGACAGGGAGGTGCCGTGATAACCGTATCCGGTGCGGGCGCCACAACGCGGCTCGACGGCTTCGTAATTACCGGCGGCACCGGCGTGGCCGTCGGCGACGACCGACGGGGCGGAGGCTTGCACGCAACCAACTCTTCCCCGGTGATTGCCAACTGCTTTTTCGGCGATAATGCCACTGACCCGTCTGCCGCGGACGGAAAGGGAGGTGCGATTTACCTGCTCAATTCGAGTCCATTAATCATTCAATGCCTTTTCGCTTCCAATTCGGCCAAAGGCACTGTTTCCGGAAAAGGCGGGGCTATTTTTATCGACAATTCGTCGCCTACGATAAGGAACTGCACATTCTCAGCCAATGAAGTGGCCGGCAGCGCCACGCCGGGCAACGGCGGCGCATTGTATGCAATCGGCAGTTCATCGCCGGCTATCGAAAACAGCATTATCTGGAACAATGCCGATGCAGCTTCGCCGGGAGGTGTCAGCAGCATCGGCGGCAGCGGAACACCAGCCGTCTCCTACTCGCTCATTCAGGGTGGTTTTGCTGGCGGGACCAGCATTCTCGATACCGATCCGCAGTTTGAAAATGCGGGGGAAGGTAATTTCCGACAACTGAAAGGCAGTCCCGTCACCAATGCCGGCAACCCGGCTACCGATCTTTCGGTATTCCCCAGAAATGCCGACGATACACCCGTCGCAATCAACGGTGAGAGAAGGCTTACCAGTACCGCCATAGACCTCGGACCGTACGAAGTGACTCCGAGCGCGATCTGGTATGTCAATGCCGCCAGCATCGTTCCCGCCCCATCGGGCGACAGCTGGGCTAATGCATTTGCCGATCTTCATGCAGCTTTTAATAACGCTTCGGACGGCGATCAGATCTGGGTAGCACGCGGAGAATACGAAACGGGCGGTATCCAGCTTGCATTTACTCATGGGGTAAAAGTTTACGGCAGCTTCATGGGTACCGAAACCACCCTCAGCGAACGTCCCCTGCCCATTGCGCACGGAGACCCGGCTACCGCTTCCGTGCTCACCTCTTCGGTTGGTCCGGCGATTATGAACTTCAACAACGGCCTCACCTATGACGACATTTTCGACGGGTTTACCATCAGCAACGTAATTGGCAGCGACGGCGGCGCGATGCGCAACGTAGGTGTTTCGTTGACCATTTCAAACTGCGCGTTCCTGGATAACTATGCATCGAATGGCGGAGCTATCTACAACCACGGTGCTTCCGTGCTGATTACCAACACGCTATTCAGAGGCAATGGTGCGTCGTTCGGCAACGGTGGGGCCATTGCCAATACCAATGGCTCGAACACCGTTTTGATCAACTGCCTGGTGACAAACAACTCCGGTCAGTTTGCCGGGGCCATTTTTAACGAGGGCTCCCTGTTAACGCTCCTTAACGCTACGATTGCAGGCAACAGCCAGAGCAACGGCGGAACGATTAGCGGCTATAATGGCCTGGTAACCGTCCGCAACAGCATCATTTACGGCAATGGCAGCGGCATTACAAGCCAGGAAAGCACGATTTCGGTCACTTACAGCCTCGTAGAGGGCATGAATGCGAGCGATACCGACCATAACCTCGCCGGTACTACCAACCCGCAGTTCGCCGGTGAAACCGACTGGACGCTCCTGCCCTGCTCACCAGCCATTAACCGGGGTACCAACGAAGCACTACCCGATCTGCTCAGCCCGCCAACCGACCTGGCCGGCAATGCGCGCATCTACAACTCGCAAACCGATATGGGCGCGTACGAGCTGCAGGCGGTCGTGGGCCCAGGTACGTTACCCGCGAGCGGCGAGCAGGCTACGCTCCCCGTGTACGCAGGCGCGACCGCCATTACCAGCGATTGTAAAACCTTCGGACTCATCGAGCCCACCGGCGGGCCCGGTACGCTCGGCAACGTGACGGTGAAGGCATTCCTGGCGGCAGGGAATACCGTTTCGGAAGGGGAAAAAGTATTTGTCAAAAGGCATTACGACATCACCCCCTCCGGGACAGACGGCCCGGCCAAAGTGACGCTGTTCTTTTCCAAACAGGACTTCGACACCTACAACCAGGCTTACGGCGACGCCAACAATGCCTCCCTCCCAGCCAACCTGAAAGTGGTCCAATACCATGGTACGAGCCCGTACGGCTTCCCGGGCACCTATTCCGGCCCTACGCAGCTGATCACCGACGTGACGGTAACCGAAAGCGAAGACCATACCATGTACCTTGTTTCGTTCGAAGTAACCGGGTTCAGCGGGTTCTTTGTTTCGGGCCAATCCGAAGCGGCATTGCCCGTTACGCTCGTGTCCTTTCAGGCTAAAAAACGGGAGCATGAGGCGTATCTGCAATGGCAAACCAGCTCGGAAGCCAATAGCGACCGGTTCGAGATCGAGCGCAGCAGCGACGGCAAGCACTGGCATTACCTGGGTCAGGTGATGTCGAAAGGTGGTGAAACAACCCATACCGACTATTCCTATACCGACGCCCTTCCACTAGCCGGTATCAATATGTACCGGCTTAAAATGATCGATCGGGCCGCGGACGGCCGGGATGGCTCGATTGCCTATTCGCGCGTCGCCGCGCTGGAATTTGATGCGGAAAGGGTGGCGATTTATCCTAACCCGACCGTAAATGTATCCGAGGTGAGTTTGAAAGGAGTAAAACCTGAAAAAGTCGGTGCAATCAGGCTGTTCGATACAGGCGGAAGGCTACTCTTGCATCCGGCATTGCGCCAGGGCAGCATCGAAATCGGCAAACTAACTTCCGGCGTCTACGCGATTGAGATACAAATGACCGATGGCAGCCGCCGGAACCTCAAACTCTCAGTAACACACTAGTTTTTACCAACGCTTATACTCAACGTTCATAGCAGGGGCAGGCAGGATTGATTTCAAACAAAAGTTTCAGATATTGCCGGTTACTTACCGGAAACGGCCCTCTGAATCACCTTGTATGAATAAATTCTACGCTTGCCTCTTCTTCCTTTTTCTGGGAACGGGCGCTTATGCCCAGCAAATTGAAATCACGGAAACGTTCCCGACTATCTGTCTCAATGCGGCGTACGAGCTACCCGTAAACATTACCGGGCAATTCAGTGCCAATAACGTCTTTAATATCGAACTCCAACCGGACTATAACAACGGTACCATCACCTTACCGGCAATTTTCCAGGACGGTAAGATCAGGTTCACCGTTCCGGGTACAGCCATTGAGAAGCCTACGGCCGCGAAACTGAGGATAGTGTCGACATCCCCCGCAGTAGCCTCGGATTGGAACAACAGCACACGACTGCTCGACAAAGGCAACGTGACGCTTGCCGTCGTGGGAGAAGACACCGTAAACCGGTACGACAACCTTGCGATCCGTCTTCGGGGCCGCAGCAACTCCTATTCCGAAATTGTATTGAGTGATGGCAAAATGTATGCGTTCTCGGGCGAACTTTCCCATCCTGTCATGGATTTGACACCGGTGCTCCTGCCCGAAACACCGGAAGTCCTGACGATCAAAACCGCCAAAAACGGGTGCGGCCCAATGGGCACAGACGGTCAGGTGAGCGTCGGGGTCAATACGAACTCATTGAGAACAACATTCATAGGACCGGTTTACACTTGCCCCGGCACCGATATCAAAGTGAATGCCTCGTTCGATGGCGGTGTGCTGCCGGCGACGATGCGCTACAAAATCCGGATCACGGAATCGGGCACAGAGGGCCAGGCCATCCCCGGCGGCCTGTATTACGATCTGCCAGCCACCATCGAAAATAACCAGCTCACCGCCCGCATACCGGACGATTTCAAAGTAAGTCGGCGCACGTTCTTTACTGCCAGGGTCGTCACCGAAAGCCCGTTCAATGTCGGCTCGCCCGGAAGCGCAGTGTTTGCCATTACACCCAAACCTCGGGTTAAGCTGACAGTCCCCGACCCGACGACCATTGAACCGGGAAAGCCCGCTTTCATTAAATATACCTACGCCGGCCCCTTCCCGTCGAGCATTACGCTCAGCGACGGCACTCAGATCTACGAGACAACTGTGTTCGATGACTCGATCAGTTCAATCATTGAAAGAATGCCCTCCAAAACCACCGACTATACGGCCGTTTCGGTCGAATCGGGTTGCGGTGTACATACAATGCAAAACCAGAAAGCCGCCCGCGTGACGGTGAAGGACGGGCTGATTCTTAGCGGGTTGAAACGGCCCGACATTTACTGCGAAGGCGAAACGGTACGCCTGAAATATACTTCCAATGTTACCGTGCCTGAAAATGCGGTGTTTACGGTAGTCTTTACCGACCGATCAAAGAACGAGACAGTGGTGACCGCGCAGAGAACAGGCGACGAATTAGCATTTAAAATACCCGTATTCAACCTGGGAAATAGTTACCGCGGCGATGCTTTTTCGTTTCAAGTGCGTTGCAGTGCACCTGCATTGACATCCATTCCTGTCGCTTCCGTCACCATTCAAACGAAACCGGATGTCTCGTGGACGTCGGCGGAAACCACTTCTTTTCCTACGCCCGCCAATCCTACTGTCCGGTTCACCATATTGGGCGGACCGCCGTATTCGGTAGAATCGATGGATGGAAGCGTGCAGCATTACCTTTACGTCACTACCGGATATACCACGCTTTTTGTCCCAAAAACGGGGGATTACGGTATCAAATCGATTAGCAACACCTGCTTCACCAACCCCTCACCAACAAAAGTCCGGCTGAATGTAGCGAACGAGTCGCCTGCAACGCCTTATATTTCCGTCAATGTAAAACAGCCTTACCATTGCGCGGCGGATACGCTCGAACTCGATATCCGCTCCGGCGGGGACTTCGGAGCTTCCAATGCATTCGTGGTAGAAGGTTCGGTGTACGGTTGCTGCGATTTTAAAACCCTGGCGGCGGCACCAGCTAACGGGAAATTGCGGTTTGTGATCCCCGGCCTTTCCCTGCGTAATCCGGAAGAAGAAATCACGCTCCGGGTTTCATCCACCAGCCCGGTGGTACACAGCCGGGTCTTTGTCCTGGACCTGGCCTACCCTATCAACGAGGTAAAACTCCGCTTCCCGGGTCAGATCGACACCGAGCCGCTCATCACCCTGGCGCGCCCGGTAAGGGGTATTGTGGAGGTGAACGACCAATCGCTGAAATCGCTTGTGATTTCGGACGGCAAGAAAGACTCGACCGTGATATTCCCGGAACGTGCTTTCTATTACGACGTCTACGTTTCGCCAAAGGTGGGCGACAATGTCTATACCATTAAGTCGATCACATCGGTATGCGGCACGAAGCCGGTGAATGTTTCTCAAAACGTTCATATTATGCCCTACCGCATCGACTATCCGGTTTCCTACGACGGGCCTTATGTGTGCACGGGCAGTGATTTCTACGTGCCGTTCCTGGTAACCGAAGGCGCACGCACCAATGCCACTTTCGAAGTACAGCTGCTAAAAGGGAATATTTTCGGCAAATACAGCGTGCTGAGCCTTCCATCCCGCCCGGCTTCCAATGGTATTGTGGCCACGATCCCTGACACCGTAACCGCAGGCGATTACTTCATCAGGGTCGCATCCAGCGACGGCGCCCATTCGCTGGGGCGTGCATTCAAAGTAAAATCGCCTCCCAGCGCGATCATCACGGCACCTGGTTATCCGGAAAATCAACCCATAACCATTACCGCGGGCGAACGGCTGGATCTCCGTATTCTTATTAAAGGCTCCACTCCCGTCCGTGTGATCGCAGACGGGCTGGATTACACCGAGTATGACTACCCGGAGCTCGCCCCTTCCTATTATCCGACCCGGAACACCGATTACACGATCAAATCACTCAGCAATGGCTGCGGCGACGGAAAAATATCCGGTTCGGTCCGCATACTGGTGCCTCCCGTGCTTACTGGCAATGTGATCGGCAGCAATTTCTGTAAAGGCCCGACGCTTCCCATTCAGTACGCGCTGAAAGGTGAAGCCGACCTCACAGACAGCTACATTTATTTCGAACTCAAAAACCGGGAAACGGGTATTCGCTACGTACTCGACTCGACGAAAACCCTGTCTGGCACTACCAATATTCCGATGCTTCCCGGTGTCCGGGGCGGTTGGTACAAATTCCGGGTAACGGCGCCGAAATATGGCCTCATCAGTGAGTCCGATTTCCTGGTAAAAGACGTCCCGGAACTGGTGCTCTCCGGAAATACGACGGTCAATCCGGGGACGGACGCCTACATTTCATTGACTGCTGCCTTCGCCGACCATCAGTGGGTCAATTACAAGCTATCCGACGGGACATCCGGCCAGTTCTTCGCCATTAGCAGGGAGGCGGTCGTAAAAGTCTCGCCTAAGCAGACAACCACCTATTCCATCGTATCCGCCAGCAACGCCTGCGGTGCCGGCAAGGCCTCAGGGCAAGCAACGGTAACCGTCAATGCGCCGGCCGATCGGACCATAAACGTCACAGGCATCAATAATCTCTCCTACTATTCCACAGGCTGCGCGGGCGATTCGATCCGGGTCAATTTCTCGACTACCGGCGTATTTTCCGCCCAGAACAAGTTTACAGTTCAGCTATCTGATCCGGCGGGTACTACCTTTACGGACGTTGGTTCAGGAACTCGTTCGCCCATTGCGGCATACCTGCCGGCGAACCTCACGAGCAGCAACGACCGCCGCATCCGCATTGTCGCGACGGATCCTGGCACCGCCAGCAGCTACTCTCCTTATCCTGTGGATATCCGTATCCGGGCAACTGCAAAATTCAATACAGATGTTATTCAATACCAGGCAGGAAGCACCCCCAAAGCGGTAATACTGCTTACCGGTGACGGGCCATGGCAATACAGCTATGCCAAAGGCGGGAACCGGGTAAGTTTGTCGGGCGCGCTGCCGCAGGACACGATCGCGCTCGAGGGCGCGAATGCGGGCGACGAATACAAGTTGGAATATGTGAGCAATGTGTGCGGCGACGGTAGCATACAATCCCCCTCGACGGTACGCATCGAAGTGATTTCAGCCGTTGAGAACGGCCGGGTGCCGGTTACCGTGTTTCCAAACCCCGCGAGCGACGCGATCATGATCACCAACACGGGCCAACGCGGGAAATTCGTTGAAATGTTTAATGCGGCGGGTACGTTGGTATTGAAAAAAACACTCCGCGGCGAAAGGGAAACAATCGACATCCGTACGTTACCGGCTGGCAATTACTTCCTCAAAATCGGGGATGGCAAACAAACAAGTAGTTTCAGGGTATTCAAATATTGATGGTACCTTAGAGGCGACATTAACCCGGTAATTTTCAAAACACCATGTCCGCAAATCCCTGGCTGGCTGCTATCAAACGCATTCTCGCATTATCTCAAACAGGTCTGGCCTTCCAACCCGGCGAATATGATCGTGAACGTTACGAGGAAATCCGGCAGATCAGCCTCGACCTGCTCGCCCATGTCAGCAATGCGCCTGTTGAACAGATTATCAGCCTCTTACCCCACGAAATCGGCTATGTGACGCCGAAAGTCGATATCCGCGCGGTGATTTTCCGCGGCACCGACGAAATCCTGATGGTGCAGGAAAAAATAGATCACGACCGCTGGACATTGCCCGGCGGCTGGGCGGATGTGGGCTACACGCCTTTTGAAGTAGCCGTAAAGGAAGTTTTCGAAGAAACCGGGCTGCATGTCGATGCCGTGCGATTGCTGGCGGTATTTGACAAGAGCAAACACGATCACCCCGAAGAACCCTGGTACGTTTACAAATTCTTCATCCTATGCCGCATTACCGGCGGTGAAATTCTCGAACAAACCAACGAAACTTCCGGCGTGAGCTGGGTGAAGTTCGGGGAGCTGCCCGGACTGGATTTGTCGCTGAACCGGGTTACCTATTCCCAGATCGCCGAGTTACTCCCCTTTGCCGCTGACCCGGGTTTACCGGTTTTATGTGACTGAAAGGTGATGAAACATTTCCTGAAAACCTTGAAGCAAATTCAAAAACACCCTCTTTTTAAATTTACATAAAAACCTCAAAAACAAATAGTTAAATACCAAACCGTCCTATGTAAAATTTAAAAACATTTGGTACGGATTCGAAAATAGATTAC
>DATMSL010000455.1:0-18337 GCA_035565435.1 Dyadobacter sp.
TACCTGCGTGGGGAAATCGCATTGCAGAGTGGCGACTATGATGACGCATTTGCCGCTTATGCCCGGTTTCTGAAACAATATGCAGGGTTCAACTACATCAAAGACAGCTATTTCAAGATGTTTATGTGCCGCTGGCTGGCCGGACGTGACCAGGAAGCCGCTGGTTACATGCAGAAAGTAACGCAGACGGGAAGCACGATTGTGGAGGCCGACCAGTTTGCTGAAAGAATTGCGAAAGAATTCGGCGAAGAGAAAATCAGTCCGAGACAAAAGGTGCTATACAAGGCCCGGTATGCCACCGATGGCGGTTATTTTCAGAAAGCCTGGGATCTGATGAAAACTGTTTCGGAGAAAAGTTTTGGCACAACTTATGAAAAGGCCGAGTTCAATTATCGAATGGCCCGAATTCTCCAAAAATCCGGCCGTACGAATGAATGTGTGCCATTTTACGACCGCTCGATCACGCTCGGACAGGCAGACGCTGGTGCGGGAGGCTTTGCAGCGTCTTCCGCATTACAAATGGGCTATATTTATCAAAAAAAGGCTGATAATCAGAAGGCTGTAATGTATTTCAAAAAAGCGATGAGCTTTAAAAAGCACGAATACAAAAACAGCATCGACAATAAAGCCCGGGCCGCGCTGACAGAATTAGGACAATAGGATTGTTACCAAAGCGCGCTTTCAGCGTATCAAGGATGCAAGCATTAATGCAAACCTTTGATATGCCCAGAAAAAAGAGCGACAATCCGAAAGTGATCATCAATTGGCACGATGATGACAAACCCCGCGAGAAATTCATGAACAAAGGCCGGGCCGCCTGCTCGGACTCTGAGCTAATGGCGATTCTGATCCGCTCGGGAACGAGAGAAATGACCGCCGTAGATCTGGCCAAAGTCCTCATGACATCGGTAGGCAACAATATTAATGAACTCGCCAAACTGAACGTCCGGGATCTTATCAAAATCAAAGGAATAGGCGAGGCGAAGGCGCTCACCATTCTTGCCGCACTGGAACTCGGCCGACGGCGCAAAGACATTATTTCTGATAAAAAACGTAAGATCATAGGTTCCCAGCCGGTGTATGAAGCTATGCGCCCATACCTGATGGACAAAACGCATGAGGAATTCTGGATTTTACTTCTCAACCGCGGGAATTACGTGATGCGGGCCATACAGGTGAGCGTGGGCGGCATTTCCGGCACCGCTACCGATATTAAAATGATATTCAAAATCGCGCTGGACCATATGGCCAGTTCGCTGATCCTGGTACATAATCATCCGTCGGGGCAGTTGATACCCAGCTTCGCCGATAAGGTACTCACCGAACAAGTAAAAGAGGCAGGCCGATTGCTCGACCTGCCTGTTCAGGACCATATCATCTTTACCGATGACGGCTATTATAGTTTCAAAGATTCCGGTGAAATGTAATCAGAACACCGCTTCCTTCCTGACAACACCTTTCAGCTCTTCATAAGGGATCGTAAGCTCAATCGGCCCCCTGGCGTAGGCTGCTATTTCATAAGGATTATAGAAAAACAAGACTCCTTCCGGCCTGAACACGTAATTGGCCGGAAGAAAGAACTTATGATTCGCGAGAAAATAACCTGCATCTTCCAGGTCAACCCCAGGCGCGAGCTTTTCCAGCTCACGAAACTTCTTTTCAACCAGATTCAGCAAAGCCACCGAGTCTGTTACAAAGCGTTTCATTTCGATCTCCTCCCCCGTTTTGCCGTCGAATGCATGATACGACGTAAAACTGTTGGGATGAGCGCCCCCAGTGAATGCGTAGTGATCCAGCTGGTAGAACATCACTTTCGGGGTGGTCATGACGGTATCGCCATGTAGCTCCACTTCCCAGCAGCCAGGAGAATCGGGAAATTCCTTTTTGAAATCGTTATAGTTTTTTTCAAAATCTTCGAAAGCTGCTTTCGGGCTCTTAATCGCCTCCAGACGCGCTACCGCGCTGGCCGGATCGCCGTAGGAATTCAAACGTTTGATAGTCTTATCCGTCAGAATTTCCCTGATTTTAGTAGCAACGGTTCCGGAATCAGTCGGTTCCCAAAGGCTGATCAGCACAGAAACCCCTCTATTGGAAACGGTATCGCACCCTCCAAACTGCTCTTTTTTCACTTCTCCCGCCTGATAGCCAGTTTCAGCGATTGCATCATCATTTTTAGACTGCTGGTTACATGCCCAAAACGACAAAGCGCCGAGCACCAGGGTAGCCATTTGCTTCAAACCCATAGTCTTTGATTTTTTCAGTTAGGAAAGAGCCTAAAGACTCATCAGTTCCTTGAAACGGATGGCCTGGCGGCGCGAGATCTCGATTTTATCACCGCCTTGCAAAGTTACCAGCAGGCCCCCACTGAACCACGGCTCGATTTTCTCGATCCAATGCAGGTTGATAATATGCTTGCGGTTGGCGCGGAAGTAGGTGTTCGGATCCAGGCGCTCTTCGAGGTTGTTCAGCGATTTCAACACCAAAGGCTTCTGGTCGTCGAAATGCAGGCGAACATAGTTTCCCATCGATTCGAACAGACGGATCTTGCCCAGTTTTACAAACCAGCATTTCTCGCCGTCTTTTACAAACACCTGGTCATTTTCGCCCAGCACTTTCTCCGCGCGCTCATTTGCATGCGTGGGCGCTTCCGGCTGTGCCTGATTCTCTTCGATGCGGTGAATGGTCTCTTTGAGGCGCTCCGTATCAATAGGTTTGAGCAGGTAATCCAATGCATTGAATTCAAATGCCTTGATCGCGTACTCGTCGAACGCGGTCGTAAAAATTACCTCCGGGCTCTTACCTTCGATCGACGAAAGTAGTTCGAAACCGTTCTTACCGGGCATTTGGATATCCAGGAAAAGCAATTCGGGCTGCTGTTCTTCAATCAGTTTCAGCGCCTCTTCCGCATTCGCGGCTTCTCCCACTATTTCTATTTTAGTGTATGGTTCAAGCAATCTCTTCAACTCGTTGCGTGCTAGTCGCTCATCATCTACAATTAAAGTCCTCATGGCGGATGGATCAGTTAGGAATAATAAACAGATAGTATATTGATTTGGTCATTAGTTCTCTTTTTCGGATCCCTCTCCCACCATCATCACGCCTTCCGAAAGCATCGGGATTTTAATTTCCGAACAAACCACGTTCTCTTTCTCCTGGAAAATCCGGAATGTTGCCGCCTTACCGTACAAAATCGACAGTCGCTCGGCTGTGTTTTTCAAACCAACCCCGCCAGATTCGGTGTTGCCCAGGTTACCTGCATTCACTTCCGTGTTCCCCAGGTTACCCGAGTTATGGATCGTGATGACGAGCAGTTCATTTGCAATTTCCGACTTTAACCCGATAAATCCACCTCCCATTTGCTTCGCAACCCCATGCTTGATACCGTTCTCGACGAGCGTTTGCAACATCATCGGCGGTACTTGCCAGTAAATAGCCTGCGGGTTGGTCGTAATGCTGTAACAAAGACGATCCTCGTAACGCACTTTTTCCAGTTCAAGATAATCTTCGACCGTGCGAAGCTCCTCCTGTAAATCGACTGTTTTACGGCGGTCGGCCAGCAATGAGTTCCTTAATATGTTGGATAGCTGCGTAATGCTGAGTTGCGCACGTTTGGGATCTTCGTACACCAATGCGCGGATACTGTTCAATGCATTAAATGTAAAATGCGGATTAAGCTGCGAGCGTAATACTTTCGCTTCCGCTTCGCGCATGGACATTCTCAGCATAATCTTCTCATAGCTGGCAAGCCTGTTCTGCTCTACATAATGATAAACCGTGTAAGACAATATCCACGCCAACAGGATTTTACACCAATTGGTATAATAACCCCAGAAAATCAACGGCTGGTTGAGCATATTGTGTTCCAGCACCTCACGGTCCATCGGCTGGTTAATCATCGTCATGATAAGCCCCAACCACAACACCGAACCGATTACGCGCAATGCAAGCCTGGGCAAGGGCAGCGACGACCAATTCCACCGCCTGATTACAAGGCGGTACACGTGGGTAAGGCAAATGCCCAACAGGATATTAGCCAGCGCAGAATAGAACTCGGTCAGCTTGAAACCGTATTCCAGGAGATACGGAATGTATTCGAACATGATTATTAATGTCCAACCCAGTATCTGAAGAGTCCAATAGATGCGTTTTTTGGACATGAGCATACGAACGCTGATAATGTATTGAAAAGCCACAAATGTATTAATGACCCCTCAGGGGAGGTACATTAATACACCAATGGAAACGAATCTACACAAACGGCTGCTATATCGTTTGCGGGATTTCGATGGAAAGAAGGTGTGTGATGTCGTTGCGTACTTCCAGTTCGAACTGCTGGGTATCGTAGGAGTAGTTGATCTTGTAGAGGCAAAGATTGCTGTGCTCGTAGTCGTCCATACGCACCAGCGGCTGGTTGAAAAGTGTGGTCAGCAACACGCGCATGGCACGGCCGTGCATGGCGATGAGGATATTCCTTTCGTGTGGGCGCGAGAGGATTGCATCGATCACCGGGATCTGGCGTTCGCGCACATCCACGGGGCTTTCGCCGCCTTCTGCGGCAAGGTTCACCTCGCCTGCTTTCCAGGCGTTAACCAACTCACGGTAATAGTTATTATCGCCCGTGTTCGGCTCGCGTCCTTCGCGGTCTCCCCACGATATTTCGTTCAACCCCGAGTAGCTTTCATGCGGTATACCGAGCCTGATGAACCCGCGGACGGTTTGATGTGTTCGCTTTAAGTCAGAGGTATAAATTTTGTCAAACGGAACATGTTGGTAAGCATTAAAAAAAGCTTCGGCCTGAGCTTCTCCCCATTCATTCAGCAAGGAATCAACACCACTCCCCTGAACAACTCCCCTGCGGTTCAAATCAGTTTCACCGTGGCGAATGAGGTAAATCGATTTTCTTTTCAAGATAATAGGATAATTTAAATATAAAATTTACAAAAACCTTGTTTTTATTCCGCAAAGCCAATACAAATTTATACATTTTTTAGATATGTTTGCTAAAACCGTCACCGTCGATTCGTTACAATCTTTTGGAGAGAATAGTATCGCCCACCACATCGGAATAGAGTTTACGGAAATCGGAAAAGACTATGTGTCAGCCCGCATGCCGGTCGACAAACGTACCCATCAACCCTTCGGAATTTTGCATGGCGGAGCCTCGGTGGTGCTGGCCGAAACATTGGGGAGTATCGCTTCTTTTTTGACCATTCCCGAAAGCGAGAACAAGCATGCAGTGGGCCTGGAAATCAATGCCAACCACCTCAGGCCGGTGAAAGAAGGCTATGTGTACGGAACCGTGCGGCCGATCCATATCGGCCGGACTACGCATATCTGGGACATTCGTATTACCAATGAAGAAAACAAACTGGTTTGTATCAGCAGACTCACGGTAGCTATTGTGAATGCAGACCGCTAACATTATTTTGCAGAAAATTGACCTAACGGGACACGCCCATTCGTTATAAATGCTATCAGTACAGACCGACACCGGGATTTCGATATTTGAAGGATTACAGATTGAGGAGCTTTGGCACGCTTCCAAAATGATGGGTTTTCCATCTGCATTATGGCGACTGCCACACACCAACGAAATCAAACTGCTTATTTCCATTCAGGACGGCACACGTAAATGTCTGCCCGAACTCGAAAAAATGAACCCGGGCTTTGTGATAAGCACATTCTACTGGGAAGACGATCAGGAAGTACTTTTCCTGGAAGGCGATATTATCCTCACATTTACAGAAGATAACCGGATTACGCAGGTCGATAACCAGCTTGGCGAAGAGCATCCCGAAGTAAAAAGGCTGATTCAACTCGCATTAACCGAAAGCCGCGGGGAAAATCAGCATCAGGTGCCTGGCAGTCCGCTCCTTCCGCTAAGCGACCATCTGGATGCTAAATCCCGCTTCGAACGGACGGTAGAACTTGCGGTTGCAGCGATTCGCCAGAATCAATTCAAAAAAGTGGTGCTCTCGCGCACCAAAGACCTGCGTTACACCGACGCGTTCCAGCCGGCACAGGCCTTTCAGCGACTTGTGAAAGCCTACCCGCATGCATTTGTTTCGCTGGTGAACTTGCCGGAAGAAAACGAGCTGTGGCTGGGCGCAAGCCCCGAATTGCTGGTAGAACAAATGTCAGGCGGTGCTTTCAAAACCATGTCTCTCGCAGGTACGCAGAGCGCACGTGACGCCTCGGGCGAACTCATACCCAAGTACGACATCCGCTGGGGCGAGAAAGAGATTGAGGAACAGGCGCTTGTCAGCCGCTATATTATTGAATGCTTTAAAAAAATACGCCTGCGCGAATACCTGGAAACAGGTCCTAAAACTGTGCTGGCGGGAAATTTATACCACCTCAGGACCGTTTTCGAAGTCGATACTGTGGCGCTCAACTTTCCTGAGCTGGCTTCGGTAATGCTCAAACTCCTGCACCCGACATCCGCCATTTGCGGTGTACCAAAGGCGCCCAGCCTCCAATTTATCAATGATGTCGAAGGCTACAATCGCTCTTATTACAGCGGCTTCCTGGGGCCTGTGCAAGTGGGTGGTGATACCCATTTGTTCGTTAACCTCCGCACCGTGCGGTTCAAGGACGGCATTGCCACGTTTTTTGCTGGGGCCGGGATCACGGAAGACTCTGTCCCTGAGCAGGAATGGTTCGAAACAGAGCTAAAATGCGATACTTTGCTTAAAGTGATTGGAAGTTCCTTATAAAAAAATTAGTTGGCATTAAACTTTTATAGCGGCGAAAAGTCTAATCGGTTCGAGATTAATATCTAATTTTGAACAAAGCTCTGAATAGGACGCATTTAGTCCATCGGACTCCTAAACCATTTAAGCCCAGGTTAACCTACCTTATGAATGTTATCGCCAGATCTGCCCGTGCAGAAGGAATGCCAAACTTAACCAAACCTCTGTCTTCACTTTTCATTGCCGGTTCGCTCTTTATTACGCTTTCGTGCGGAGAAAAAAAGGATACTTTTCAACAAAAAGGCGGTGGAGGCCCCACCATCGTGGATGTGATCGTTGCGAAATCCGAGAAGGTAAGTGACAAGGTAGAAGTGAATGGAACCATCGTGGCCAACGAATTCGCGGAATTACGGCCGGAGGTAAGCGGATTGCTAACCTTCCTCGATGTACCGGAAGGTAAAACGGTCCAAAAAGGCACCGTCATCGCCCGGATCAACAATGCCGACCTCCTTGCCCAGCTCAACCGGTCGAAAATACAGCTCGACCTTGCCGAAACGACCGAGAAAAGGCTGAAACAACTGATCGCCGTCAATGGTATCAACCAGGCCGATTACGACCTGGCCCTCAACAATGTCAATACCCTCAAAGCGGACATGGCTTATACGCAGGCGCTGATCGACAAGACGATCATCAAAGCGCCGTTCACAGGTGTAGTAGGCCTGCGGAAGGTGAGTGCAGGCGCATATGTGACACCGCAAAGCATTATCGCCACCATGCAGCAGCTCTCCAATCTTCGCATAGATTTCACGGTTCCCGAGAGCTACCAGCAATATGTAAACAAAGGCGGCACTGTGGAAGTAATGCTCGACCAGGCATCCGGCAAATATGAAACTGCCCGCATCCTCGCGATTGAACCACAGGTGAATCAGACGACTCGCAATCTGACCGTTCGCGCAGTGCTGACTTCGGGAAATACCAGTCCCGGCTCATTTGCAAAAGTGTATATCGCTGCCAGCAATAATAAAAATAGCATACTTATCCCCTCCAACAGCATTATTCCGGAAGCACGCAGTAAAAAAGTCGTGACCGTGAAAGGCGGCAAAGCTGTTTTCGCACAGATCGAAACCGGTGACCGCAGGGAGGATGTAGTGGAAGTGACCAAAGGCCTGAATGTCGGCGATACGGTGGTTGTTTCGGGCGTACTTTTTGCCCGTCCCGATGCTCCTGTGAAAGTGAGAAGTGTTAGAAACCTGAATGTAGCGAGTAAGTAACAAGCGGCGCTTGTTGCAGTGACCATTCCTTTGAAACCCCTGCTATGAATATTTCAGAACTATCCCTGAAACGGCCCGTTCTGGCGGTCGTGATGAACCTGCTCATCATCCTTTTTGGTGTGGTAGGATATAACTTCCTTTCGCTGAGGGACTACCCGGCCATTGACCCGCCGATTGTGAACGTGCGGACGAGCTACACCGGTGCCAATGCCGACATTATTGAGAGCCAGATCACTGAGCCGCTCGAAAAAAGCATCAACGGTATCCCCGGTATCAAGAGTATCAGCTCTTCCAGCCAGATCGGTTCAAGTAACATTACCGTAGAATTCAACCTAAAATCCGACCTGGAAGGCGCCGCTAACGACGTGCGCGACAAGGTGAGCCAGGCCGTCCGCAACCTGCCGCAGGACATCGACGCCCCGCCCGTGGTGAGCAAGGCCGATGCCAACTCCGATTTCATTCTCCTTTTGGCCGTGCAAAGCCCGTCGAAGGGCTTGCTCGAACTAAGTGAATATGCCGAGAACGTGCTGCAACAAAGCTTGCAAACGATCGATGGCGTAAGTGCGATCAATATCTTCGGGCAAAAACGCTACGCCATGCGCATCTGGCTGAATCCCGACCGGATGAGCTCCTACAATATTTCCTTCAACGACATTACCACCACCCTCGCTTCGGAAAACGTGGAATTACCCGCCGGTAAAATCTACGGTGACAATACGGAGTTGACGATCCGAACGATGGGCCGTTTGAAAAGCGAGAAGGAATTCAACGACCTCGTGATCCGCAACGACAGCGCCGGGATCGTGAGGCTAGGTAATGTGGCTAAAATTGAACTAGGCCCTGAAAACGAGGAACAAAGCTGGAAATACAACGGCATGTACGCGGTAGGCCTGGCGGTAATCCCCCAGCCTGGTGCCAACTACGTGCAGATCTCCGACGAGTTCAACAAACGCCTCGCGGAAATCCAGAAATCGAATAAATCGGACATTACTTTCAACGTCCTGATCGACAATACCCGGCTTGTGCGGCAGTCGATCAAAGAGGTAGAAGAAACGCTGATTATTGCGTTTTCCCTCGTGGTAATCGTTATCCTCTTCTTCTTCCGGAACGTGCTAGTGGCCGTCCGCCCATTGATCGATATTCCGATATCGCTCGTGGCGACGTTCTTCATTATGTATATGTGCGGGTTTTCGATTAATATCCTCACGCTGCTAGGTATCGTGCTCGCGACAGGTTTGGTAGTCGATGACGGTATTGTAGTAACAGAAAACATTTTCCGTAAACTGGAAAGCGGTTTACCGATCCGGCAGGCAGCATTGGAAGGCAGCCGTGAAATTTTCTTCGCGGTTATTTCAACATCACTCACCCTTGCTGTCGTGTTTTTACCGGTGATTTTCCTCGAAGGTTTTGTCGGCAGTCTTTTCCGGGAATTCGGGATCGTAGTAGCTTCCGCGGTATTGATATCCGCATTCGTGTCGCTGACGATCACGCCGGTGCTGAATGTGGTACTGAACCGCAAAGACGCAGGTCACGGCTGGTTTTACAACAAAACAGAGCCCTTCTTCACCGGAATGGAAGACGGCTACAACCGGATGCTCCGCGGGTTTATGAAAGCGCGCTGGATTTCGTGGGTACTGGTCGTAGCCTGCGGCGTGTTGATCTGGTATACTTACACCCATTTGCAAAGTGAGCTCGCGCCGATGGAGGACCGGAACAGTGTCCGTTTCAGCGTTTCGGCGCCGGAGGGTACCAGTTTTGATCAAATGCAGCAGGTATCCGATCAGCTCAGCAACTTCCTGAATGATTCTATTCCTGAAAAAGCGTTTACCTTCTCGGCGACGCCCGGCTTTGGCGGGGGCGGTGTGAACAGTGCCACAGCTCGTATCGGCCTCGTGCCATCCGACCAGCGAAGGAGAAGCCAGAATGACATCGCACAGGAAATTAACAAGAAAATGTCGCGGTTCAACGACGCCCGCATATTTGCCACGCAGGAGCAGACCATTTCCGTAGGTATCGGTTCAAGAGGCTCGCTTCCGGTTCAGTTTGTACTGCAAAACCTCGATTTTGATAAGCTAAGCGAAGTGCTTCCGAAATTCCTCGACGAGGCACGGCAGGATCCAACCTTCCAGAATGTCGATGTTAACCTCAAATTCAACAAACCGGAGGTACGCCTGACCATCGACCGCCTCAAAGCACGCGACCTGGGCCTTTCGACTACCGATGTAGCCGCCACGATTCAAGCTGCATTCAGCGGTCGCCGTCTGGCTTATTTTATCATGAATGGCCAGCAGTACCAGGTAATCGGCCAGGTAGAACGTTCGGAGCGTAACAAACCGGCCGATATCGAGAAATTATATGTGCGCAACAACCGCGGCGAAAGCATTCCGATGACTGCCGTGGTGCATATGGAAGAAGAAAGCGGCCCGCCGACCATTTACCACTATAACCGCTACAAAAGCGCCACCATTTCCGCATCACTCGTAGAAGGCAAAACGATTGGCGACGGCGTGGAAGCCATGCGCCGGATCGGGGCCAAGTTGCTGGACGAATCCTTTCAGACGTCGCTCACAGGTCCTTCCCGCGACTTCGAGGAAAGTTCTTCCAATACGAGCTTTGCATTTGGACTAGCACTTTTGCTCGTGTACCTGGTACTCGCAGGCCAGTTTGAAAGCTTTACCGACCCGTTCATCATCATGATCACCGTGCCATTAGCATTGGCAGGTGCGTTGCTGAGCTTGTATTTGTTTGGATTAACCATCAATATCTTCTCACAAATCGGGATGATCATGCTCATCGGGCTCGTGACGAAGAATGGTATCCTCATTGTGGAGTTTGCCAACCAGAAACGGGAACAAGGCATGGGCCGGATGGCTGCGGCCATCGAATCGGCAACGCAACGTTTGCGCCCTATTTTGATGACGAGTTTGGCAACTGCATTTGGCGCATTGCCGATTGCATTGAGCCTTGGTGCCGCGGCAACGAGCCGTGTACCGCTTGGGGTGGTAATCGTAGGTGGTCTGATGTTCTCGCTGATCCTAACGCTGTTTGTGATCCCGGCGATTTACACATTCATTTCACCCAAAAAACACAAGGTAACGGAAGAGCAGAAAATGGCGGAGGAGCTTGTGGCTTAAAGAATATTTTTTCATACAAAATCAACTATTGTTTTTTACATGGGCTCGCTCACCTTTTTTAAGAAATACCAATACACGTTCATACTTCTTTTGCTTTGCTGTGGTACCGGCTGGGCTGGGGTTCCGGGCACCACGCAGCCTGCCGATACGTTGGCGCTTACACTGGAACAGGCCGTAGCTACCGCACTCAAAAACAGCTACGAAATTGAGATTGCCAAGAATAATGTGGATGCGAATACCATCCTGAACAACTATGGCGTAGCAGGCGGCCTGCCTACGGTGGCCCTTAACGCTTCCAATACGGAGCAAATCACCCAGGTAAACCAGAAATTGAACACCGGTGTGGAAATCAGCCGCAACGCCGCCGCGGGTAATAACACACAGGCAAACCTCGCGGTGGGAATGCTCCTGTACAATGGAAAACGCGTGGTTGCTACCAAAAAAAGATTGGCCGAACTGCAATACCAAAGCTCCGAAGTACTCAATTCGCAAATTCAAAACACGATCGCGTTGGTCATGACGAGCTATTATGATGTGGTTCGCCAGTTGAGTTACATCAATACGATCCGCACCTCCATTATTGCATCTGAAAAGCGCCTCGAAATCCTGCGGGTACGGAAAGAAGCCGGTATGGCCAACAATGCGGACATTTTCCAGGCCGAGATCGATTTGAATACGCTCAACCAAACCCTGCTCAACCAGCAAATGGTGGCGCAGGTGGCCAAAACAGAACTGCTTCGCACGCTTACGCTCGATCCTAAATCGGCGGTGACCATCAAGGACACCATTACAGTGGACAACAATATGCAACTGGCTACCGTAATAGACCGACTGGCTGCCAATGCTGACGTTAAAGCGGCTGACCATCAGATCAAAATCAACGAACTGATTGTCAAAGAAACATCCGCACTGCGTTACCCTACGGTCCGTTTCAATGCAGCTTATAACTTTTCCCGTAACCAGACAGCCGCTGGCCTTACATTGCTCAACCGCGTGGCAGGTCCGCAAGCAGGGCTCACACTCGCGGTCCCAATCTATAATGGCACGGCATTCAGACGCCAGAAGCAGGCCGCTGAAATCGACACAAAGACAGCCGAATTGCAGAAAAACACGCTTCTCCGCGATTATAGCGCCAGCGCGGTAAAGATGTACCAGACCTATCAGAGCTCTATCGAACAGCTCGAAAACCAGAAAAAAAACTACGCGCTCAGCAAACAGCTCCTCGACCTGACACTCCAGCGCTTTGAGCTGATCCAGGCAACGATCATCGACGTGCGCGAGGCCCAACGCAGTTTTGAAGAAGCTGGTTACAGGCTGATCAACCTGAACTATGCCGCCAAAGCTGCCGAGATTGAACTGAAAAGACTTAGTAATACGCTTCAATAAAGCCATTGATCGTCCCCGGTATCAAAATTTTTCCGGGGACGTGCATTGATTTCCATAACAGTCCTGTCCAGAATGTAAAGACTCGCAAGAGCCGCTTTGCAAGACTGAAATCAGAAATCAATGAAGGTACTGGCTATCCACAACATCCTCTGGTCGCATTACAAGGCCAGGATTTTCACCCAACTTCACCAAAGGTTGCACGAGGAAGGAAACGACTTCTTTGTACTGCAACTGGCTTTCAGCGAATTCAGCCGGCTCGGGCTCAAAACCGATCTGAGCATTCATACCTACCCTTATGAGGTCCTGTTTCCCGGCAAGGCTATCGAGCAGATCGGGCATATTCAAAAAACACAAAAGTTACTCGCCGCACTCCGCCACCACCAGCCCGGAATTGTTTACCTCAATGGCTATTACGACCCGTCCTACTGGTTTGTATTAGGCTATTGCAAAATCAACCAAATAAAAGTCGTGCTGGATTTCGAAAGCAGCGAAATCAGCAGACGCCGGATTTGGTGGAAAGAAGGCCTGAAAAAGGCCTTTCTCGGCCAATGCAATGCGCTGGTTTGCCTTGGACAGAAAGCCGCCGAATATGCCCTGAAACTCAACGTGAGCCGCGAACGCATTCTAAGCACCAAAAATGTGGGTGTTGATAACGATGCCCTGCTCGAAATCTTCACACGCGAACTGGCGTTACGCGAGCGCAGGAAAGTGGAAACCGGCCTGCCGCGCTATAACTTCCTGTACGCGGGCCGTTTTGTAGAGCGCAAAAATCTCGACATGCTGATCAGGGCTTTTCATGAAGCCAAGAACCGCTCGGAAAACGGCAACGAATGGGGATTGATCCTAAGCGGGGAGGGAAACCAGAAACCGCGGCTGCAAGAACTGATTCGCTCGCTGGGCTGCAAACAAGTGCATTGGATGGAGCCCTGTGAATGGTATGAGGTGCCGATCCGTTACACACTGGCCGATGTGGCCGTGCTGCCGAGTACATTCGAGCCGTTCGGCTTTCTGACCAATGAGGCGATGGTCTACTCTATGCCTGTACTCGTGTCGGAACGGTGCGGAAGCGCCACCGACCTCGTCATCGACGGCCTCAACGGCTTCCGTTTCGACCCTTCCCATCCAGAGGAATTTGCCGACAAACTACTTTGGTTTATGAGCCATCCCGAAAAGTTCAGGCAAATGGGCGCCAACGGCAAGGCGATCATCGATCAATGGTCACCCGATATCATCACAGAAGAACTCGTTCAATCTTTTCATAAAGTATCTGCATATGATTAATCAACAAGCCAAAACGGTGCTGGTAACAGGCGGCGCAGGTTACATTGGCTCCGAACTGGTCCGAATCCTTTTGGAGGACCAGTTTCGGGTGGTCGTACTTGATAACCTCTCATTCGGTGGCGAATCGCTCCTGAGCTTCTGGGGGAACCCGGCATTCCGTTTCATCAAGGGCGACCTCCGGAACGACGATGATATCAGGGCCGCATTAAACGGGGTGCATTATGTGTGCCATCTTGCGGCGATCGTTGGTGAGCCCCCTTGCAAGAAATATCCCGAGCTAGCGCTGGAAGTGAACTGGCACGCATCCGTACGCCTGTACAAGCTTTGCGAAGAGGCGGGAATCGAGCGGTTCGTATTTGCTTCCACTTGCAGTAATTATGGCAAAATGGCTATCGCCGACGCATTGCTCGACGAAACTGCCGAACTGAACCCGATTTCACTGTATTCCGAGACCAAGGTCAATTTTGAAAAATACCTGCTTAACCAGAAAAGCAGCACTATTACGCGCACTATCCTTCGTTTTTCTACGGTTTATGGCATATCGCCACGGCCCCGTTTTGATCTCACTGTGAATGAATTCACGCGCGACGCGGCATTGGGAAAACCATTGCTGATCTATGGTGAAAACTTCTGGCGGCCCTATTGCCACGTAAGCGACCTGGCCCGATCCGTGAAAATGGCGCTCACAGCCGATTCGGAAAAGGTGGACGGGGAGGCTTTCAACGTAGGCGATACTTCGCAGAACTATACCAAGAAAATGCTGGCAGCCGAAATCGGGAAGGCCATTCCTTCGCTCAAAGTGAATTACCACCCGGTAGTTACCGACCCGCGCGACTACAAAGTGAACTGTGATAAAATCAAAAACGTACTCGGCTTCACCATCACCAAAACAGTCCCAAACGGTATCCGTGAAATAGCCTCGTTATTTCATGAACAGGTAATCAGTGAACCAATGGATGCACGCTATGGAAATGTATAGTCCCCCTGTGATCCCCCTCTGCGAGCCCAACTTGAATGGGCGCGAAAAGCAGTACATGGCCGAAGCGGTCGATTCTAACTGGCTGTCGGGCGGCAGTTTCCTACGCCGCTTTGAGCAGCAGTTGGCCGGCTATACGGGCGCCGCGCATGTAATTGGCGTGAGCAACGGTACGAGCGCCTTACAGGTTGCGCTCACGCTCGCTGGTGTGGAGCAAGGCGACCTCGTACTCGTACCCGACCTTACATTTGTGGCCACGGCAAATGCCGTGAAATACCTTGGAGCCGATCCGGTCATGATCGATATCGATGCTCGAACATGGCTGATGGACCCCGACTTGTTACAAAGTTTCCTGGAAAACGAGACTTACCAAAACAATGCGGGATGTTTTCACCTCAAAAATCATCGGCGTATTAAAGCAGTGATTCCTGTGCACTTGTTGGGAAATGTTTGCGAAATGGAACGGATTACTGCCATCGCGGAACGCTTCGCTCTGGCAGTAGTGGAGGATGCCGCATGCTCGCTGGGATCGTTTCAAAACAATCGTCATGCAGGAACCTCAGGCTTGCTGGGGACAATGAGTTTCAACAGCAATAAAATCATCACCACGGCTGGCGGCGGGGCTATCCTGACGCATGACGAGACATTGGCTAAACGCGCGCGACACCTCATTACCCAGGCTAAAAGCCACCTCACCGAATATATTCACGACGAGCTTGGCTACAATTTCCGCCTTGTAAACCCGCTTGCAGCTATGGGCTGTGCGCAAATGGAACAACTGCCTGATTTTCTGCAAAGGAAAAGGGAGATTGCTGCGCATTATCATACCGCATTCGCGGATTACGGAGTTGCATTTCAGCAATTAACGCCCGGCACCGGTTCCAACTATTGGCATTCCGCCATGCTGGTCGACAAAAGCCGCAACCTGATCGCGGCATTGGCAGCCGAAAATATCGAAACGCGACCACTGTGGACGCCCATTCATGAGCTTCCGGTGTTTCGGGAGGATTTGTATATCACGCACGAGAATGTTTCATCCCAGATATCCGGGCGTGGAATCATGCTACCCTGCTCAACTTCCATAACGGACGAGCAGCTGCAAAGAGTCAGCCAGGCTGTCGGGAACTTTTTGGTTAGTAGCATCAAAAATTAAGCAATATGCTCCGGACCGCTGAAACGGGCCAATGGCCTGTAAATATCATCATTATGGCAGGTGGCAAAGGTACCCGCCTGAAACCGCTGACCGATAGCACTCACAAGTCGCTCATTCCGGTGGGTGGCAAACCAATTATCCGGCATATTATTGATCATTTGACCCTATCAGGATTCCGGGAAATTCACATTTCCGTTGGGCATCTGGCGGAGCAACTGACAGGTTACCTCGGCGACGGCAGCGAACTGGGCATTTCGATCCGGTATATTCAGGAACACAGTCCAATGGGCAGTATCGGTGCTTTGACGCTGAAACATCGCTGGCCGCACGAACATTTCCTGGTGATTAATGGAGATGTGTATTCCAATTTCGATGTCGAGAACCTGTGCACCGAATACTTTTCCCGGAAGGCCGATATGGCCGTTTTGACCGTGCCCAATGTCGTCAAAGTGCCCTACGGAGTATTTGATATGGACGCTAATGGCCGCATCAGCGGCTTTATCGAAAAGCCGGGTTACGAGTTTATGGTTAATGCGGGAGTTTATCTATTCAATCAAAAAATCCTCAATCTCTTGCCCAAGGGCATTCCCTATGAGGGCTGGCAAGTCATTCAATCGGCGCTGCATGCGGAACTGCATGTTGCTGGCATTCCTCAGGCGACGGGATATTGGATCGACATCGGGAGTATAGAAATGCTTCAAAAAGCACAGGAAATGAGCCAGATAGACGTTCCCCAAGAGTAGCGGTGCTGGCATACATTTTTCTGCAAAAGATTAAAAAGTCATTAAACCTTTCCCCGGCTTTTTAATCTAACCGGCTCACCTTCAATCTCACCTATGCCAGACTCCGGCTGGTATTATGGTCCGCGCCGTCATGAAGAAAATACTACTCATCGTTTCAATCCTGAATTTCCTGTGCATTCGACTCTATGCCCAGGACGAACCCGGGATGACCTACCCTATTACCGGCAAATTGGAAGATTCGGAAAAAAGGCCGGTTCCTTTTGCGAATGTTGCGCTCCTTGCCGCGAAAGATTCCGCATTGATCGGCGGTGGTACTGCCGATGAAAACGGGCTTTTCAATATCCCCGCCGAACCCGGCAGCTATCTTATAAAAATCACTTTTCTGGCCATGGACGAGAAAATCATCCCGAACGTCCGTGTGGCAGCCCAACCAGTGGCATTAGGTGCGATTACCCTCACATCGAACGCGCGCGTGCTTGAAGAACTGGTTGTGCAGGGTGAAAAGAGCCAAATGGACCTGCAACTCGACAAGCGGGTTTTTAATGTAGGAAAAGACCTGGCTAACATCGGCGGTAATGCGTCCGATATCCTCAACAACATGCCTTCCGTCACTGTTGATGTGGAAGGTAATGTAGCCCTCCGCGGTAGTGGTAATGTCCGGATACTGATCGACGGCAAGCAGTCCGGTATGGTGGGCCTGAACCCCGCAGAAGCATTGCGCCAGATCCCGGCGGACTTGATCGAGAGCGTGGAGATCATTACCAACCCTTCGTCGCGTTACGATGCCGAGGGTGAGGTCGGGATTTTGAATATTGTAATGAAGAAAAATATCCGGTATGGCCTGAACGGCACATTCACGGGAACAGCTGGCTATCCTTCCAATTTCGGGGCTTCCTTCAATGTCAACTACCGGAAGAAAAAGGTCAACCTGATCGCCAATTACGGCTTCATGTACCGCGACGGACCCGGCCGCGGGCATTCGAGGCAGGAATATAACAGTGCGGATACAAGTTTCGTGTACGAACAAACCAACCAGCGTAACCGTGCGGGCTATTCGAACAACGTCCGCGTGGGCCTGGATTACTTTTTGAATAACCATAATACCATTACCGCCACGTTATCTGTCCGCAGATCACAAAACGAAAACAAATCGCGGCTTGAATACCGGGATTTTGACATGAACAACGCACTCACGCGCACGGTTAGGCGCAGCGAGGACGAGACGGAGCCGCGAACCAATATCGAAGCTGCATTGAATTACCGGAAGACCTTCGAAAGGAAAGGACAAAGCCTGACTTTCGACGCGAAATACATTCTCAGCGACGAGACGGAAGCATCGCAATACCACGAGGTCGCCGATAACCACACCATCGATATTCGTCAAAGGTCGTACAACACCGAAGATGAGAAGAACTTTCTGGCCCAGCTGGATTACATTCACCCGCTGGGCAAAGACGGTAAGCTCGAAGCCGGCCTTAAAACGTCCGTCAGGCTGCTGGACAACGATTTTTCGGTCCATCAGCAACTGGAACCTGACTACTGGGTGATATTGCCCGACTACGACAACCGGTTGGCCTACGACGAGAAAATCCACGCGGCCTACCTGATGGCCAGCAATCAATTCGGAAAGTTTTTCGTACAAGCTGGTCTGCGCGGCGAGTATACCGACATTTTAACCGAACTCAAAAAAACAGCTAAAAC
>DATMSL010000456.1:0-3481 GCA_035565435.1 Dyadobacter sp.
CCTCTTTGGCCAGTGCACGCCCGCGTTCCATGAAAGGGTCGAGATCGGCGAGGTAGCAGGATACACTAATGTCCTCCTTTTTGGGGTCGTCGGCCAGGCAAACGAAGTCGTTGCTTCCTTCACGCAGGATTTTGAATGTGCCGTCAGCAGCGTAGCCGTACACTTTTGCCCCTGCCTGCTTGTCCGACGGTGCAGCCATGACGGCCGTCTTGATTTGCACTTCGGCAGGAAGGATATTCTGGGCTGAAATTTCAGCAGCGGCGCACAGCGCCAGGCAGGAAAAAAAAGTCGTTTTCATGATAGTAAATATAAGTAGGTGGTCCCTTATAGACGTAATTAAAATTATTATTGTAAAAATGACACGTATAGGTTTTGATCAGGCTAATGCTTTCTGATTCAAGGCCGAAAAGCGCTTGATTTACCTATGAACTTCAAAAAATCGCTTATCCTCTTTCCAGCCGGTTGCTTGCTGGCCGGTCTGATGGTCGCCTCTTATCAGCGTTCGAACCCCAGTACGATTGACGCCGCTTCGGCCGACACGCTTTACAAAGATCTTACGGATGCTCAAAAGCGTTCGTCGAGATATGCCGTAGCGGGGCTTACGACCGCAAATGGCCTGGAAGCAACGCTTTTTACATCGGAACCAACGATCACGAACCCGACGAATATCGATGTAGACCATTTGGGAAGGGTCTGGGTTTGTGAAGCGTATAACTATCGTCCGGCAATCAACGGCAATCCTACGAAAAATGAGGGCGACCGCATTGTAGTATTGGAAGATACCAATGGCGATGGGAAGTCCGATAAATCCACGGTCTTTTATCAGGGGGCGGAAATCAATGCGCCGCTGGGTATTTGGGTGATGGGGAACAAGGTGATTGTTTCGCAAAGCCCGTATGTGTGGCTCTTCACCGATGAGGACGGTGATTTGAAAGCTGATAAAAAGGAAGTCATTTTCGAAGGTATCGGTGGTGACCAGCACGACCACGGCATGCACGCGTTCGTGTTCGGGCCGGATGGTAAGTTATATTTCAATTTTGGAAATGAAGGCGATCACCTGCTTGACGGCAAGGGTAATCCCGTGATGGGCAAGGATGGTAAGCCGATCGATTTCTCGAAGTTGAGACAGGGGATGGTTTTTCGCTGCGATCCTGATTTTACGAATATTGAAGTACTCGGGAACAATTTTCGGAACAATTTCGAAGTGGCGGTGGATAGCTACGGTACCATGTGGCAGTCGGACAATGACGACGACGGCAACAAAGGCGTCCGTATTAACTATGTAATGCAGTACGGCAACTACGGTTATACCGATGAAATGACCGGTGCCGGCTGGCGTGCGAACCGCACCAACATGGAGGACTCGATTCCCTACCGTCACTGGCATTTGAACGACCCGGGCGTGGTGCCGAACCTGCTGCAAACCGGTTCAGGTTCGCCGACGGGTATGATCGTTTATGAAGGAAAATTACTCCCCAGGGAATTCTGGGGCCAGATGATCCATTGTGAACCTGGCCATAATGTCGTTCGTTCATATCCGGTTGAAAAGGCGGGTGCAGGCTATTCTGCGAAGATCGTAAACGTAGTGGACGGCAAACGGGACCAATGGTTCCGTCCGTCGGATGTTTGCGTGGCGCCGGACGGTTCCCTACTCGTTGCCGACTGGTACGATCCGGGCGTAGGAGGTCACCAGGCGGGTGATCAGGGTAAAGGCCGGATTTATCGGATTGCCCCGGTGAATACACCTTATCGTATCCCGAAATCCGACTTTACGACAGTAGCAGGCGCGGTGGAAGCATTGCAAAGCCCCAACTTGTCCGTTCGCTACCATGCTTGGACAGCCCTGAACGGAATGGGTGCCAAGGCTGCGCCGACATTGGAAAGACTTTTTGCGAACAAAAACGCAGAGCCTCGTATGCGGGCGCGGGCATTGTGGTTGCTTAGCAAATGGCCATTTACCGCGAAGAAAGCCGTCGATAAGGCCGTTACGGACCCCAATGCCGATATCCGCATTGCCGGCCTTCGTGCCGCTTCCGAGTCGAAGCATTTGGACGTGCTGCCGTACATTAAGGCATTGGTAAAAGACGCGGAATCGCAGGTTCGCCGCGAATGTGCATTGCTTTTGCACCATAACCCATCACCAGAAGCCCCTGCATTGTGGGCGACCATTGCACAGCAATATGACGGAAAAGACCGCTGGTACCTCGAAGCCCTCGGAATTGGTGCCGACGCGCAATGGGATTCGTTTTTCAAGGCGTGGCTGGGCAAGGCAGGTGCTAACCCGGTCGCCACGCAGGCGGGTAAGGACATCGTATGGCGGTCGCGCGGGAAAGAATCGGTCCAGCTACTGGCTTCGCTGGCTGGTGATCCAACGGTCGATTTGAAAAGCAGGCTACGCTACTTCCGCGCATTCGACTTCAATTCGGCAGGTCGTGAAAAGTCGATGGCATTGCTGAAACTTACGAATGGTACCGGTAAAGATCAGGACAAGGTAAATGAACTCGTGATGCGCCACCTCGATCCTGCATTTGTGAAGCAGACACCGGAGGCGATGGCCGCATTGAAGAAAATGCTGGACGCGACTTATGGAACACAGGCTTACCTCGAACTCGTCGCGAAATATGAGCTTTCATCCGAAAATCAGAGGCTTTTGGCGATGACCGAGGAGCAGTCGAACAGCCGTGCCGGATCGGCAGCGGCGTCGCAGCTGATCAAGCAAGGCGGAACGCCGATGCTTTGGAAGGTGGTAAAAGGGGCGGACGAGTCCAAAAGTGTTGCCGTTTTGACCGCATTGAAATCTGTCGGAAGTAAAGATGCGCTTGATATACTCAAAACGGTAGCTACCGAAAGCAGCTTTTCGGAAAACCAAAAGATAACTGCGGCGAAATCGTTAGGCGGAACCATGAGTGGTGAAGACCAGGTGCTGATGTTGCTCAAAGAAGGAAAACTGACCGGCGAAGCAAAAACAGCTGCCGTACAAGGCCTTAACGGTGCCTGGCGGAAATCCGTGAAACTGGAAGCCGCCAAATACCTGGATGGCGCGGCCGCAGTGGCTAAGAAACACCCGGAGGTGAAAGAGCTGGTAGCAATGAAAGGCGATCTGACCAAAGGCAAACAAGTGTTCACTTCCTATTGCTCGGTATGCCACCAAGTGAATGGCGAAGGCATGGATTTCGGGCCGAAACTGTCTGAAATCGGAAGCAAACTGCCGAAAGAAGCACAGTATGCCGCCATTTTGGACCCAAGCGCCGGTATCGGTTTCGGATACGAGGGCTTTGAAGTGACGTTAAAAGACGGTACGGTTGTCTCGGGCATTGTTTCCAGCAAAACCGAAACCGACCTGATCCTGAAATTCCCGGGCGGCTCCACGCAGGAATACAAGATGTCGCAAGTGAAATCAATCAAGCAGCTCAAAGATTCGATGATGCCGTCCGGCTTGCAGGATGCGATGAGTACGGAGGAGTTGGTGAGTTTGGTGGAT
>DATMSL010000457.1:0-19550 GCA_035565435.1 Dyadobacter sp.
AGTGAATGAGTGAGTATTTTTTAACTAATCTATTCACTCATTCACTCATTCTCTCATTCAAAATTAGATTTCATGACGAACACAAAACTGCATCAAGCAAATGGCTATCCTGACCAAAGAAGAAGCTAAAAAAATCATAGATAAAGTGCTGGCGTTTTCGAAGGCTGACGAGATCAGCGCGTCGCTTTCGGGGAACCGTACTGGTAATATCCGCTATGCGCGCAATTCGGTATCGACCAGCGGGGAAACCACCGACCTGTCGCTTTCTGTCACAGCTGTATTTGGTAAAAAATCGGGAACGGCTACGATCAACGAATTCGACGATGCATCGCTCGAAAAGACCGTGCGCCGTGCAGAGGAAATCGCGAAGCTCGCACCCGACAATCCTGAATATATGCCCATGCTCGGGGCCCAGCAATATGTGAACACCAATGCATTTGTAGACAACACCGCGGGCATTAACCCTGAATACCGGGCAAAAGCAGCCTTCGGCAGCATTGAACCTTGTTCCAAAAAGAACCTGACCGCGGCCGGCTACATGGAAGATACAAGCGGTTTTACGGCATTGGGGAACAATAAAGGTCTTTTTGGTTATAACAAATCCACTTCCGTGGACTTCTCCGTAACCGTAAGAACAGCGGACGGCACGGGCTCAGGTTTTGTTCAGCGCGATTACAATGATGTTTCCAAGCTGAATACCAACACCGCGACGGAAATCGCGATGCAAAAGGCAATGGCCTCGGTGAATGCAAAGGCTTTGGAACCGGGCAAATACACAGTGATCCTGGAACCGACCGCCGCACACGACCTCATTCTCAATATGATGCGGAATATGGACGGACGCAGCGCAGACGAAGGCCGGAGCTTTCTCGGGAAGAAAGGCGGACAAACGCGACTGGGCGAGAAGCTTCTGGATGAACGCATTACCATTTATTCGGATCCTTCGAATACCGAAATCCCTGGCTCGCCATTCGCCGCAGATGGTCGCCCGCAGGAGAAAGTAACCTGGTTTGAAAAAGGTGTAGTAAAAAACATGTACTATTCGCGTTTCTGGGCGGAGAAGAAGGGAGTGAAAGCGGTACCATCCCCGGATGGCATCATTTTTCAGGGCGGAAACGAATCGCTTGCGGATTTGATCAAAGGCACGGAAAAAGGTATTCTTGTAACGCGCTTCTGGTACATCCGCACCGTCGACCCGCAAACGCTGCTCTACACGGGCCTTACGCGCGACGGTACTTTTTACATTGAAAACGGGCAGATCAAATATCCGGTCAAGAACTTCCGGTTCAATGAAAGCCCGGTGATCATGCTCAACAACGTGGAGGCGATCGGGAAACCGGTGCGTACCAACGGCAGTCTGATACCGCCGCTGAAAATCCGCGATTTTACGTTTACGAGCCTTTCAGACGCGGTTTAGCGGTAAACGTATCCATTTAAACTGTTATCCTGCCATCCATAACAGGTGAGTTGAAACAAGGGCAGCCATTCGTTAACTTATGAATTGCACTTTTTTAACTCACCCATTCAATCCTATTAGCTAAACATCTACAATTTGAAACGACGAGATTTTATTCAAATGGCCGGGCTCGGAACGGGAGCGTTTATGTTGCCGGGCTTCGCAGCAGGCCGTCCCGTGTCGCCGGAGGCATTCCTGGTGCCGGGCGACGATGTGGCCGTTAAAAAACGGCTGGCCGACGCTGCCCTTAATGCAGCCAAATCCAAAGGCGCCTCCTATGCCGATGTACGTATTGGCCGCTATCTCAACCAATATGTGACGACCCGGGAAGACAAGGTCGAAAATATCGTCAATACCGAATCCTATGGCGTGGGAGTACGTGTGATCGCCAACGGCTGCTGGGGTTTCGCTGCGGTGGTAGATGCTAAAAGCGAAGCGCAGCTGGCGAAAGCGGCAGAAGAAGCGGTCGCCATTGCCAAGGCCAATGCAAAGCTCATGAAAGAGCCTGTGCAGCTTGCTCCGCAAAAAGGTTTTGGGGAAGTGAGCTGGAAGGCGCCGTTCAAAAAGAATGCATTTGAAGTACCCATTAAGGAAAAGGTGGATCTGCTGCTCTCAGTGAACGACGCAGCGATGAAAAACGGGGCTAATTATGTGAACTCGATCCTTTTCCAGGTGAACGAGCAAAAATATTTCGCTTCTACCGACGGCTCCTACATCGATCAGGACATTCACAGGATATGGCCGCTCTTCAATGTCACGGCCATTGATCCCAAAACCGGCAAGTTTGAAACACGCCGTTCTTTGAGCGCACCGATGGGCATGGGGTACGACTATTTGCAGTCGAACCCGGCCGATAAAGTGACCGGCGTAACGACCCGCTATAACAAAGGTTATGATATGCTCGAAGATGCCACCGCCGCATCCAAACAGGCGAAGGAAAAGCTGACGGCAAAATCTGTGGAGGCAGGAAAATACGACCTCGTGCTGGACCCTTCGCATCTGTGGCTCACGATCCATGAGTCGGTCGGTCACCCGCTGGAACTCGACCGGGTATTGGGTTATGAAGCCAATTTCGCGGGAACATCTTTCGCGACGCTCGATAAATGGCAATCTAAAAACTTCCAGTATGGCAGCAAGCAGGTGAACCTCGTGGCCGACAAATTGCAGCCGGGCTCGCTTGGTGCAGTAGGCTGGGATGATGAAGGGGTTAATACTAAACAATGGGACCTCGTGAAGGACGGTGTGCTGGTGAACTATCAGGCCATCCGTGACCAGGCGCATATCATCGGCGCGAAGGAATCGCATGGCTGCTGCTATGCCGACAGTTGGAGTTCGGTACAGTTCCAGCGCATGCCGAATGTGTCGCTGGCAGCAGGCAAAACGCCATTGTCGGTGGATGAGATGATCAAGGATGTCAAAAAGGGCATTTATATCATCGGCGACGGCTCGTTTTCGATCGATCAGCAGCGTTACAACTTCCAGTTCGGCGGGCAGCTGTACTATGAAATCAAGGATGGAAAGATTGCCGGAATGCTGAAAGACGTGGCTTACCAGTCGAACACCCAGGAATTCTGGAACTCGTGCGTGCAGGTATGTGACGAGCGCGATTACCGTCTCGGAGGATCGTTCTTCGACGGCAAGGGGCAACCCATGCAATCCAGCGCCGTATCGCACGGCAGTTCGACGGCGAGGTTTAACGGGGTGAACGTTATCAATACCGCTAGGAAGATATAAGAATGGAGGAAAGGGAGGAATGGGAGGAAGGAGAAAGTAATGAGTAGAAAAATCCATCTTCCCTTTCCTCCATCCTCCATTCTTCCCAAATAAAAACGACCATAAAAAAAGCATTACGCAAATGGCCATCATACTAACTGAATCAGAAGCAAAGGCATTGCTGCAAAAAGTACTGAGCTATTCCAAAGCAGATGAATGCGAGGTGAATATATTGGGCGAGGAGCGGGGAAACCTGCGCTATGCCCGCAACGAAGTGTCTACGAGCGGATCGCTCATCAACCAGAATTTGCAGGTACAATCCGCATTCGGCAAGAAAGTAGGCGTTGCCACGATCGACGAATTCAGCGACGAGTCGATTGAAAAAGTCGTCCGAAGGTCGGAAGAGTTGGCCCGGCTGGCGCCGGAAAACCCGGAATATGTAGGTGTGCTGGAACCGCAAACCTATCTGAAATCCAATGGTTTCTTCGAATCCACTGCCGGCGTTAATCCCGCGTTCCGCGCCGACGCCGTTGCTAAAAGCCTTGACTTGACGCGTACACAAAATATGACCGCCGCCGGTTTCCTGGAAAACCAGAAAGGCTATTCGGCCATGATGAATTCCAAAGGGCTATTTGCCTATTACCCCAGCACGAGCGTGAATTTCTCGCTCACAGTGCGCACGCCGGACGGCAAGGGCTCGGGCTATGTAGCCAAGGGTTATAGTGATGTAACCAAACTGGATACGGCCGCCGCCACGAAGGTTGCCATTCAAAAGTCCAAAGGTTCTGTCGACGCCAAAGCACTGGAACCCGGTAAATACACAGTTATCCTCGAACCGACTGCCGCAGCGGTGCTCTTGGAAAACATATTTTTCAATCTCGATGCCCGAAGCGCCGATGAAGGGCGTTCGTTCCTGAGCAAAGCCGGAGGGAAAAGCAAGCTGAATGAGAAGATCGTCGACGAGCGCGTTCATATTTATTCTGATCCGACGCACCCGGATTTGCCGGCATCGCCCTGGGCTGGTGACGGCCAGGCGGCCAACAAGATCAACTGGATCGAGAATGGGGTCGTTAAAAACCTCGTCTACTCGCGTTATTGGGCCCAAAAGAACAATGTGAAACCGGTACCATTCCCGACGAACGTGATCATGGCGGGTGGTACGGCGAGCATGGAAGAGTTGATCAAATCAACGCAGCGCGGCATTCTGGTGACCAAGCTTTGGTACATCCGCGAGGTCGATCCGCAGACGCTCCTGCTCACGGGCCTCACACGCGATGGTACTTTTTACATCGAAAACGGGGTGATCAAACATCCGATTAAAAACTTCCGTTTTAATGAAAGCCCGGTGATCATGCTCAACAACCTCGAAACGCTTGGCAAACCCGAGCGCGTGGTAAGCACCGAAAGCAACAGCAATTACCTGATCCCGCCGATGAAAATCCGGGAGTTCACATTCTCATCGTTATCTGACGCAGTTTAGTATTGAAACCTTTTTTCTTCACCAGAATCCAATACACTTCCGGTAACTGGGATACCGACCAGCGAATGCCGTCCAATTTGCTGCATTCGCTGGTCGAATACACGACAATACCGGTCGACGAGAAGGAAAAAGTAGTGCAATTGAGCAGCAACGAGATATTCAAAAGCCCGTTCTGCTACCTGAGCGGGCATAAGCTGGTGGAGTTTTCAGCTCAGGAACGCGACCATTTCAAACGGTACGTGCAGAATGGCGGCTTCGTGTTCGTCGATGACTGCAACCACGATATCGACGGACTTTTTGCCAAATCATTCGAGCAGGAAATGGCCCGGACGTTCGGTCCGAAAGCCTTACAGAAAATCCCGAACAACCATCCTGTCTACCACAGTTTTTTTAAATTCGACGACGGCCCGCCGACCACCTCATTCGAGCTGAACGGCTGGGGCGACGACCTTGTGCACGATTACCTCAAAGCGATCACTATCAACGGCAAAATCGGCGTCCTGTACAGCAACAAGGACTATGGCTGCGAATGGGATTACGATTTTCGCAACAAACGGTTCCTGGCGGTTGATAATACGCGGTTCGGCGTTAACATTGTCGTGTATGCGTTGACGGGGTAGGGGAAGGGAGGAAGGGGAGAATGGAGGTAGGCACAGGATGGCCCTCTGGACCACGTTTAATATCATAAATAATAGCCAATAAAATTTTTGACGATTGGAAAACTCGACGACGACGTCCCATTACCGGGCATTGATAGCGAAACTGCCATCACTTAAAGCCGAGATTGCGAAAGTGATCGTCGGACAGCAGGATGCTATTGAAGAAATATTGATTGCTTTGCTGGCATCGGGGCATTGCCTGCTCGAAGGTGTGCCGGGTTTGGCCAAAACGTTGATGGTCAAGACGATGTCCGAAGCATTGCATATGAGCTTCCGGCGGATTCAGTTCACGCCCGACCTGATGCCTGGCGATATTGTGGGCACCGAGATATTGGAGGAGGACCATGAAACCGGCAAGAAGTTTTTTAAATTCAACCGGGGGCCGCTGTTCGCTAATGTTGTCCTGGCCGACGAAATTAACCGGACGCCGCCCAAAACGCAGGCTGCGCTGCTGGAAGCCATGCAGGAGAAAAGCGTGACCTACGGCGGTGAGAATTACCCGTTGCCCAATCCATTTCTGATCATCGCAACGCAAAACCCGATCGAACAGGCAGGAACCTACCCGCTCCCCGAGGCGCAGCTCGACCGTTTTTTGTTGTATATCAAACTGAGTTATCCCAGCGAGGACGAGGAGCTGGATGTTTTGCGGACTACGACTGGTACAATAAAGCCGGAAATCGGGCGGGTATTATCGGATATGGAAATGGCCGACCTGCAAAAGCTCACGCGTCAGGTGCATATTGCGGATGAGTTGTTGGTGAAAATCAATGCACTGGTGCGCTCCACGAGGCCCGAAACGACTACTTCCGATTTCGTGAAGGAATGGTGCGACTGGGGCGCTGGCCCTCGCGCCGGGCAGGCGCTCGTGTTGTGCGCGAAGGCGCGCGCGGTGCTGCATGAGCGATTTTCGGTCATGCCCGAGGATATCCGTACATTGGCCTTCCCGGTATTGCGCCACCGCATTGCCATGAATTTCCGGGCGGAAGCCGAGGGCATTACCAGCGACCACGCGATTCAGGAATTGCTGAATGGGTTATAATGTTTGGCAAAACGGATTTGTTGTCACATCCCTGGCGGGATTTTGGAGCATGTAACAACAAAAACATTGGCGAACTTTCGTCGGCAACAACCATAACAGACAATGCAAAAAACAACCGGCCTGTTGGCGTCGAGCCTGATCAAGCTCAAAAACCTGCAACTTACCGGCAAACTGGTGAGCGAGGAGCTGATGCTGGGTATTCATTCCAGTAAGCGGTCGGGGATAGGCATTGAATTTGAACAATACCGGCATTACGAACCCGGCGATGACCCGAAGCGTATTGACTGGAAGCTGTTTGCGCGGACGGACAAACACCTTGTTCGTGAATCGTCGACCGAAAGCGACCGGCAAATCAGGTTCGTACTGGATTTGTCGGGATCGATGAATTATACTGAAAATGGTGTGAGCCGGCTGCAATATGCGCAAATCCTGCTGGCCTCGCTGGCCTACCTGTGCTACATCCAGAACGACCAGATGAGTTTGTATGGATTGACCGAAGGCCGGGTGGAAACGATCAGCGGCTCGGGGTCGGTGTCTTCGGCACGGCAGGCTTTCCAGAAGATATTGGTAGGGTTGGAGAAAGCCACCGCGGCGGGAACGTGGGGAACTTCGGGATTGCGGCATTCAGAATTTCAATCCAAAAAGAAAGAACAGCTCATTTTGGTCAGCGATTTGTTGCAAACCAACGACGAATGGCGATCGTGGATACGGTCCCTGGCGGGGCCTTACCGCGAAATTGTGATCTTCCAGATACTCGGCGACCAGGAAACGGAATTTGATTTGAAAGGCTTTTATAGGTTCAAAGACCTGGAAAGCGGCATAGAAATGGAGTTGGATGCGGAAGCCGTCGGCACGCAGTTCAGGGCATCGATGCAAACCTACCTGGCCGATTTGAAGACCGCGTTGCAAATCCCGCACGTGCGTCTCGTACGGGCGCGCATGAGCGAGCCTGTCGGTATGGTATTGAAAGCATTTTTAACGAGAAGAAAGGGCTGATGGCATTCTTGCAACCATACATGCTTTGGGGAATGCTGGGCGTGGCGATGCCAGTAGCTATTCATTTCTGGTATCAAAAACGGGGCAAAACCATTGAATGGGCGGCCATGCGTTGGCTTGGCGAGCAAACCACGCTGCAACATCGCGGCCTTCGGCTGAATGAAGTGTGGCTGATGATCCTTCGGTGCCTTTTGGTGATCCTTCTTGCATTAATATTGAGCAAACCCGTAGCCGGGTGGCTCGGGAATGCCGGTAAGCCGAAGGTGGTCCATCTGGTACAAGCCAACCAGCTCGTTACCGAAACTTACCGCTTCGAGCTCGAAAAAGCGCAGCGCGACGGAGAACCCGTTTACTGGCTCGGTGCTTCGCCGGAAAAGGCCGTTAATCTTGCAGGGACGGAGGTGAATGTCTCTTCACTAGCCTATTTGCAGCAGAATATCAATAGATTAGCGAATGGTAATGCATTGGATTTCAGGTTGTATTTCCTGAATGATGGCAGTCTTAAATCCCGGGTGTATGTACCGGGGGCATACCAGCTTTTTCCAGCCACCGATTCGTCGCAAACGAAGCAAATCGATCTTTTGAGAAATAAGCCGGTGTATAAGGGTGCTATCAAAGTATTACTGGACTACCGGAATGCGGCGGAAGCTCAAACCGTCCGGGCCGCGCTTGCTGCGCTGGCTGAAGTTTATGGTTTTTCATTTGAAATACGACAGGAAGCAACGCCCGCAAGCCGCTATGACTGGGTTTTTGCCGATCACCCGTGGGCTAATCCGCAACCGGGAACAACCTATGTGATTTCAGGCAATGCGCCACAATGGAATGCCTCGGTACAGGTTATTCAACTGCGCGACACGCTGCGGATGGCCGACTCTGAGCTGGTCGAAAGCGGCAGGCTGCCCGAGTGGGTGGGCGATTTGCTGGTGAAGCAGCTGGGCTTGCGAACCCATGCTGCGCCTTGGAGCAAAAATCAACTGAGTGCATTGTTTGAAAAAGTAACTACGTCGCGCGGACGGGAACATGCGGCATTGCGCCCCTGGTTGCTGTTGGTTTTGATATTGTTGATGGCCGCGGAACGTTGGCTGGCGCTGCGCAAAACGATAAGGAACGATGGCTGATGTAAGAAAACTGGTCAAATCGGTCAATACGCATTTACAATGGATTGCGATTTTGAAGTGCTTTCTGCTGGGCCTGGCAACGCATATGCTGGCGGATACTTTTTTGGAAGATAGCCCGTGGCTGAGTTCGTCGCTGGGTTCTATCGGTTCGTTGATTGGGATATGGAGAACCAGGGCCTTTACGGATAAGCGAAAGGTTGCTATTTCATTGATTCACAGTTATAACCAGGATGCGGAGTACAGCCTCGACCTGTTCGATCGGACCGACTTGAACATCGTCGAACAAATGCAGCTCGAACGCATTGCGGCGCGTAACATCACCCTTCCGAGGCGCATATTGTACCGCGACATCTGGAAATATTTCGCGGCGGTGGTTTTGGCGACGTTCATTTACCACGGTGTATTGAATGTGCGTGAGCGGAAGGGCGAACAGGACAAGCCTGTGCCGACGGCGAGGGCAGCCCCGAACGTTGCTACACAGGTTATTCCAAAATTCGAATCTTCGGCGGTGAAAATAATGCCGCCCGGCTATACGGGCTTGCCGCAAAGGAAATCGGGCGACCTGAATGTCAGCGCGATCGTCGGCTCGGTAATTGAATGGTCGGTGTGGTTTGATCGAGCGGAGCAGTTATCCGTCCGCCTTGCCAACAGCCGTGGTGACGAAGTGAGTTTGCGTGAAGTCAATGGCGTGTTTGTGCATCAGGACCGGCTTTCGGGCTCGGGTCTGTATTCGATTAAAGGTTACTGGAAGGATTCGCTGATATACCAGTCTGATTTTTACAAGCTCGAAGCACTGCCCGATCTCGCACCGCGCATTGAGCCTGGCTCGAAGGAGTTGTATCGCTACCATTTCCTCAAAGACTCCAAAAGCATCAGTGTGTCGGCCAAAATATCGGACGATTTCCGGGTGAAGCAGGCATTCATAGTGGCTACCGTGGCGCGTGGCTCGGGCGAAAATGTCAAGTTCCGTGAGGTGCGTATGCCGCTCAGCCCGGCCGATTTCAAGGAAGCAAACATTCGGAAAACCATTGATCTGAAAGCCTTGAATTTCACGCCGGGAGACGAGCTTTACTATTATTGGGCAGCGATCGACAATCGTCAGCCGGAAGCGAATTTCAGTAAATCGGATACGTATTTTATTGTGTATAAGGATACTGCGAAAGTCGAAGAGGCGGAGCTTGCGACCATGGCGGTGAACATTATGCCAGAGTATTTCCGTAGCCAGCGGCAAATTATCATCGATACGGAAAAGCTGATCGTCAAACGGAAAAAGCTCAAAACCGCGGAGTTCAATGCTACTTCGAACGAGATCGGCTTCGACCAGAAAGTACTCCGGCTGCGTTACGGGCAATATTTGGGTGAGGAGTTTGAAACCACCATTGGTGGGGCGCCCCATGGCGGAGAAACCCATGGCAGTGACAATCCCGCGGCGGATAATGGCAATGTCATCGACGCATTCACGCACCATTCCGACGGACAGGGCGAGGGTGCGGAGTCGCGTGTGGGCGAGCCTGCGCATGAACACGCGCACGAACATGAACCCGCGGGAGAAAAAGACCCGCTCGCAGCGCTGATGGAACAGTATACGCATGCGCACGACGATGCGGAAACGAATACTTTTTATGAGCAATCCACACGCAGCCTTTTGAAAATGGCTTTGGAACAAATGTGGCAGTCGGAGCTGTATTTGCGTACTTATGAGCCCGAAAAAGCGCTTCCATTCGAGCATAAGGCATTGGAATATCTTAAAACAGCCCAGCAAAAAGCGCGAACGTACGTGAAGAAAAGCGGCTACGACCCGCCGCCGATCAAGGAAAAGGAGAAACGGCTTACCGGGGAGCTCAAAGACCTTTCGACAAAATGGGATTCTGAAAAAGAGTTTAACCAAAAACAAACTGCTACGCTGGCCGCTGCATTACTGGGCTACCTGGAAAAAGAAAGGTTACCCCAAAACGAGCAAGCCAAACGGGCTGCATTAAGCTCGGAAATGGCGCAGCGACTGGCGGAAAGCGGGCCATTCAACGACGGCTTGCAAAACTGGAATATGCTTGCGGCATTGCAAAAACTCGCGGCGGGCAGGACATTGAGTAATGCCGAAATGACCGGTTTGAAGCGTGATTTGTACCGGCGAACGAATGCTGCATTACAAAGCCGACCATCATGGTCGGGGGAGAAAAAGTTGGATGCGGCGTTCCGGAAGGCATTGCGGCAGCCTCTTTAAGATTTTAGTAAGAATAAAACATTTGAATGATCCGTACCGATTTCAACTGGACCGAACCTTTAAACATAACGCTGCTGACGGCGGCATTGGCGTTGCTCGCATGGCAATGCGGGTTGCTTTATACGCGCCATCGCCATTCGGGAAGGTTGGGCATCAGGTTGATTTTGAATGCCTTGTTTTGGATTAGCCTCCTGGTATGGCTGTCGGATCCCTACTTTCAATCCAATGCCGGGGCGAAAACCGGGCTGCTGATCGCCGGAAATGTACCTTCCGGGGTTGCCGGGCGCATTCGGGATAGTCTATCAAGGGCGGAACCGATACATACGGACGAAATCGCCAACGGCCCGGTGGATACGCTGATAATAGTGGGGCAGGAGTTCGACGAAGGCCTTTTTGCCTCCGTAAGACAGTGGAAGAATGTACCCGTTTTGCATTGGGAGCCTTGGTTTGCCCCGGACGCACTCCACGATCTTCAATGGAAGGGAGTGTTGCACAGAGGGCAAGTGCAACAGATTGAAGGTAGTATTCAGTTGTCCGATAAAAAGACATTACAGGTGCGGTACGCCGGCAGAACGCTCGACAGCGTCATGCTGAATGCCGGTAAGAACCGTTTCAGGTTGGCATTCCCCGCCTTTTCGGAAGGTCGTACCATCACAACCCTTGATCTCGACGGTCAAACGATTGATACGCTCCGCTTTTTCACACGGCCAGGGCAGAAATTGACAGTAAGTTTCCTGCTCGATAACCCCGATTTTGAAACGCGCAACCTCGCTACCTGGCTCGGAAAGCAGGGACATTCCGTGTTGTATGAATCGTTATTGTCGAGGCGTATCCGGAGCAAGTTGAATATTAACCGTGCCACCGAGCCGGATCTGATCGTGACGAGTGTTTCAAATGCTGCCAATGCAGCAGTGAGAAAGGCGGTGAATACAGGCAAAAGTGTACTCTTTCTGCAATTGGGCGATCCGGTTACTGATTTCCGGGCAATCAATAATGCATTGGGTACGCGTTTTCAGGCTGCAAAAATTTCCAACGAAGAGTCGGAGCCTGTATCCGGAACGTTGACGGCGCAACCTTTCCGTTTCGAACCGAATAGTTTTCAGGTGCGGGCGCCGCATTATCCTGTGGCAATCGAAAAGACGATCGGGAAAATTGCCGTGAGTTTGCTGAATGAGACGTTTCCGATGCAGCTGTCGGGGGATAGCATTGCATATGGCAAGGTTTGGAACGAAATCCTCGCATACGCGCGTCCTGCACAGGCGCCCGTGATCGAATGGGACGCCCCGGTTTTCCAAAATGTGCCGGTTACTGTGCATTTGAATAACTTTCAGCCCATTCCGCGGTTTTTAACGGTTGGTGAGGATACTGTTGTAACCATTACCTCTGCATTGAATGACCGTTCGGCTGCTGCTACTTTTTTACCGGTGCGCAGCGGCTGGCAATCGCTCCACGATTCGCTGAATACCGAAGTGTATGTGCAGGACTACTCCCCGTTGCGGTATGCTTCCCTCATGCAGCAGTTTATTCAATCTACACAAGAATTGAATGCAGCAACCGGTATAAAGGGCAGCGGGGTATCCACCCGGAAACTTCCCGGCTGGGCCTGGTTTACCTGGCTGATGCTATGCCTGGCTGCACTTTGGATCGAACCGAAGTTGTGATAGTCCTATTTTACAAAATCACTCCGACTTCAATGATTGCGTCGGGTTGGTCAATGCCGCGCGAACCGATTGAAAACTGATGGTAGCGAGCGTGATAACGATCGTCGCCAGCGCTGCGCCGATGAATATGCCTGCCCCGATCGTCGTGCGATAGGCGAAATGGTCGAGCCACCGCTGCGTGAACCACCATGCCAGCGGGCAACCCACCGCAATAGCGACTACAACGAGCACCAGAAACTCTCGCGAGAGCATCGTTACTACGCTGCCGGTGGTGGCGCCCAATACTTTCCGCACGCCGATTTCCTTCCGGCGACGTTCCGCGGTGAATGCAGCCAGTCCAAAAAGACCGAGGCAGGATATCAATATCGCCAGCACGGCAAAATACCTGGCCAGTTGGGCTACGAGCTGCTCCGAGGCATACTGAATCTGGTAATCGCGGTCGAGGAACTCGTAGTCAAATGCGTAGCCCGGATTGAAGCTCGCGTAAAAATCCTTCATTCGGGCAATGGTAGCGGGGACCTGGCCAGCCTGGATTTTCACGGTAGCGAGCATGGTTTCTTTTGGCGATAACCTAAAAATGAATGGCTTGATGGTTTCGTGTAACGAATTGAAATGGAAGTCTTGCGCTACACCGACGATATTGGCCTTAAAACCATCGACCATGATCTGTTTGCCGATCGGGTCGGCGATACCCATTTGCCGGATGGCCGTCTCATTCAATATCACCGCGGCTGTATCCGATCCAAAGTCCATGGAAAAGCTCCTGCCGGCGACCATACGGATGCCCATCGTTTCGGTGAGGCCGTAGTTGACGGGCATTTTGTAAAAGCGGATCTCGTCCTTCTGGTTTTTCCCGTCCCAGCGTACGCCTGCCGATGGCAGGAATGCAGGCAGGATGATTTTTTGCTGGATACTCGATGCGTTCACGACACCGGGCAGCGTTTTTAGCCTTGCCAAAAAAGTTTCTGTTTGCGTTGCCGCGCGGCCCTCCATCTCAAAATACACGATATTATCCTTCTCATAACCAGGATTTTTGGCCTGTACGTAATCAATTTGCTTGTACACCACCACTACCGAAATAATAAAAATCACGGAAACCGCAAACTGGAACACTACCAGGCCTTTCCTGACCCAGAGTTCACCTACTCCATGCAATAGTTTGCCTTTCAGCGTGAGGGCGGGATTGAACCGGGAAAGATACAACGCGGGGTAGCTGCCTGCCAGTAAACCTGTGAGGAGGAGGATGGCCGCCAATGCACCTATGAACTGTCCGCTGAAACGCAATGTCAATTGCTTGCCGGTGATGGTATTAAAGTAAGGTAATGTAAGCCAGACGATACCCAGTGCGACCACTAATGTCACAAAACTCATCAGGATCGACTCCCCGAGAAACTGAAACACGAGTGTTGCCCGTCCTGCACCGAGCGCTTTCTTGACCCCCACTTCTTTAACTCTGACCGAAGCTTTGGCCGTAGAAAGGTTCATGAAATTGATACAGGCAATGAGCAGGATAAATACCGCAATGGCGCCGAACAGCCGTACATATTCGATCCGCCCTCCGGATTGCGCGCCGTTTTCATATTGGCTGTGTAGATAGCCATCGGAGTATTTTCGGATGAACAGTGTCGCATTGGGGTCGTTGAAATGCTTTTTCGCGTAGTCTGCCAGTTTTGCTCCCAACAAATCGGCGTCGGCACCGGGCCGCAGCACGAGGTAGTTGCGAAATGGTCCGGTAGCCGTATTGGGCATGCTTCCTCGGGGCAATATGTCATCCCAGGCGTTCAGCGGTATCAGCAATTCCGACTGCTCGCTCGAATTATGTGGCTGATCGCGGAACACGCCGGTTACCTGGCATTTGCGCGAAAACGCCTGCCATTTCCATTCGACGAGCTGGTTCATAGCCTTTTTCGGTGACCCAAATAACCGGGTGGCCATTTGTTCGGAAATTACCACCGTGTTTTTGTCGGTCAGAACCGACTGCGGATTACCTTGAATCAATGGAAAAGAAAATGCCTTGAAATAGTCGGAACTGACGAAATTTCCCGCTGCGCTTACCGTCTGGCCGTCACGCGAGAGGCTGAATTTCTGAAACCAGGAAGGTGGGGTAGTACAAACTGCCATTTCAACTTCGGGCATATCCCTGGGCAGCGATTCTCTTAATCCGCCAGTTCCCTCCGAGGTTACCAGTTTGTCGCCGTCTTTCTCATGAACCATTACTTGGTAGAGCCGGTCATTCTTTTCGTGAAATTTGTCGAAGCTGAGTTCGTCAGTTATCCAGAGGTAAATAAATAGCGTACAAACGAGGCCGGTGGTCAGTCCGACGGCATTCAGGAATGTGAACTGGCGGTTTTTGCTGAAATGCCGCCAGGCATAGGTAAGGTAGTGATTCAGCATGGCTGGGCTCAGGTTGGAAACGGTAGGGTATGGACTGGGACTTTTTTTCATGAAATAGGGTGTGAGATGCCGCATGGCTGCCCACGCATATTCGCGCCGTGCCCGCGCTGCGCCCGCCTCACGTGTGCGGCGCAGGAAGATCTCTTCCAGGTTCCCCTGGATATCTTCCAGAAAACGCGGGTTGACAAACTTTTCGAGCAGGTAATCTGCCCAGCGGGGCGGACGGTGTTCAGGCATTTTTAAATGCTTTTTGAAATGATCCAATGGTCAATGTCGGCAATGCGGCGCTACTCCGACCGCAGGCTGCGGATAGGATTCATCGTGGCCGCTTTGATGGCCTGGAAGCTCACCGTCAGCAAGGTAATCAGCAGTGTGCCGATGCCAGTCAGCGCGAATATCCACCATGAGATGGTTGTGTGGTAATCGTATTTCTGTAACCAGCCATTCAGGAAATAGTACGCACCGGGTGTGGCAATCAGGAATGCGATGCACACCAGCATAACAAAATCGCGGGAAAGTAAGCCCCAGACATTGATCACTGTCGCGCCCAGCACTTTCCGCACGCCGATTTCCTTGGTGCGCTGCTCGGCGATGAACGACGCCACCCCGAACAGCCCCAGGCAGCTGATCAGCACGGCCAATATGGAAAAGAAGGTCGTCAGCTTGCCGATGCGTACCTCGTCAAAGAATTTTCGGGCATATGCCACGTCGTTGAATTCATATTCGAACGGGGAGCCCGGATCGTATTTTTCAAAAACGGATTTGATTTTTTCGAGAGAAGCGGACGAGCCGGTCGCAGGATTAAGCCGAATATTGACCACACTCTCCTGGCCAGGCGAAAGGCAGAAAAATTGCGGCCTGGCGGGAGCATAGGGCGAATTCACGACGATGTCCCTGATTACCCCTATGATTTTGTAGGGTTTTTTGAACCAGGTCATCGGCTCATCGACGGGGTGTTGCAAGCCCATGAATTTCACGGCTGTTTCGTTCACGACCAGTGCCACCGAGTCTGTCGCAAACTCGGGCGAGAAATCCCGGCCTTGCACAAATTGCCAGCCGACGGTTTTGCCATAGTCATGCGAAACCTCGTCGAATGAGAAATCAACCGATTGCTCGGGGTCCTTGCCTTTCCATTCAAAACCGCTCGTGGACGACCACGTTTCGGTAGTAGGGCTGCCCGATTCGGCCATTTCTGCAATGGCGCCATTATTTTTTAGTTCCTGACGAACTGCTTCAAAATGTTTGTGAATGTCGCCCGTGGCCATGAAAATGGAAACGAGTCCATCGCGGCTGTAACCCACCGGCCGGTTTTTGGCGTGCTGGATCTGCCGGAATACCACGGCAGTTCCGATGATGAGGATGATCGACACCGCGAACTGCACCACTACCAGCACCTTCCTCGGCACTGCTGCGAAGCGCCCCGCCCGGAAAGTTCCTTTCAATACTTTCACTGGCTGGAAGGAAGACAGGTACAAAGCAGGATAGCTGCCTGCGATAATGGCCGTAATGATGCTGAAACCAATGCCAGCCAGCCAAAATTCAGGCCGGGACCAGGGAATGGCGATTTTTTTATCGGCTACCTCGTTGAAGAATGGCAGGCACAATATTACCAGCACGATCGAAAGCACGAATGCAAAGCCGACCACCAGAAATGATTCGGAGAAAAACTGTGTGACCAGCTGGTTGCGTACCGAACCGACGGCCTTGCGGATACCTACTTCTTTGGCGCGCTTTTCGGAACGTGCCGTGCTGAGGTTCATGAAATTGATGCAGGCGAGCAGCAATACGAACACGCCGATGGTGCCGAACAGCCACACGAATTCGATGCGCCCGCCCACGCGATGACCTTCTTTGAACTCCGAGTAAAGGTGCCATTTGCTCATTGGGTTCAGGAATACGTAGGGCTTGTATTTCAATTGCTCCTTATTGATATTTCTCTTCTTAATGTCTTTGATACGCGCCGTTGCCTGGTCGATGTCAGCATGATCGATCAGCTGTACGAAGGTCTGGTATGAATTGGGGCGCCACGGATCTTCCATAGTTTTGAGCCATGGATTAGCGATGATCATCAGTTGCCAGGGCATCAGGAACGACACTTCGCGGAAAGTGGTATTGTTCGGGAAATCTTCATAAACGCCTGTGACCTTTACATTCAGGTTGTTGTCGACCTTTATTGTTTTGTCGAGCGGGTCGGTATCGCCGAAATAGGCCTTCGCGACCGATTCGGAAAGCATGATGGAGTAGGGATCTTTCAGGCCTGCCCTTGTGCCGTGGATCATCCGCAGGCTCAGCATTTCGGGAGCGTCTGGCTCGATGTACGTTCCGTTTTTATTGAATTTGCGGTCGCCGACAGCCAGAATGTGCTTGCTGTTCCAGGAAGCCATGATCACATATTTGAAATCTGCTCCGTAGTTGCGTCTGATCTCGTCGCCGATGGGGAAGGGGAGGGACGTCTGCGTGCCAACCTGCCCGTTGAATGTCTGGTGCTGCCAGACCTGGGCAATGCGGTCGTGGTTTTCGAAATACCGGTCGAACGATAGCTCGTCGTAGATCCACAGGCCGATTAGCATTGCCACTGTCATACCCATGGCGAGACCGGTAATGTTAATGAAGCTGTAAGCCTTGTTTTTGCCTAATGTTCGGAGCGAGATTTTGAGATAGTTTCTGATCATGGCAGGACTGAAAATATAAGTGGGGGAATAGGTGCGGGGTTTACGTTTCATGAAATACGGGCGTATGTAGCGCAGGCAGGCGAGCAGGTATCGCAGGCGCGCCGTGCGGGCGCTGCCCTGGCTCGCGTGTTGCGCATATACCTCATGCAGGTCGCCGAGAATGTCTTCCAGGAAATGCGGCGCGATAATGATCGTCAGCAGCCGGTCGATCCAGCGGGGCGGGCCGTGGTGTTGCGGGGCTTTTTCCATATCACGAAAAGCTGAGTTTGGGTTGCAGCTTCTCTGCCGGAATAGCCTGCCATAGCTGTTGGCGGATCTCATTGATTTCCTGCAATGCGCGGTTGCCGTAATTGGTAATGCTGAAAAAACGCTTCCGCCTGCCGCCGCGCTCGGCCGTGGCACCGCCCATTTCAGATGTAAGGAACCCTTTTTCTTCCAGACGGTATAAAGTTGCATGTACGGCGCTCAGCGAAACCGACCGGCCCGTGGATTCCTGCACGCGTTCCCAGATGGTGACGCCGTAGGCTTCTTCGGTGCAGCCGGCTACTACCAGCAGGACGATTTCTTCAAATTCTCCCAGAAAAGTTCTTTTCATAACCCGCGCAGCTTATTAGTTATAATAATGCAAAACAAATACTTTGCCAGCGCTCAAAAATGGCTTTTTTGCGTATTGCGCCAGGTTTTAACCCGGCCACCCGTGTCCGATACCGGACAGCGATGTTCGGAAATAAAAATTTTTTCGTAAATCCTGTAACGTTTCCGGAAGCCGGTCGTCTATGCCATTGAATATGGATTTACAAGCCTTCAATCAACGCATTCTTCCCGTTCAGGGGCGCCTGTTCCGACTGGCGCAGATGTTTCTTCGCAACCGCGAGGAGGCCGAGGATGCCATTCAGGATGTGTTCCTGAGGCTTTGGACCAACCGGCAACAGCTGGAAAGTTACCAGAGCGTGGAGGCGCTGGCGGTGCAGATGACGAAGAACCTTTGCCTGGACCGGCTGAAATCCCATCATAAACAGAAAACGAGCAACGAAACGGATATGGTAGCCATGCAGGCAGCGGACGTATCGCCTTACCGGCAAGTCGAGAACAGCGACGCCGCCGGCCTGATGCACCGCCTCATCGGCGAGTTGCCCGAGCAACAGAAACTGGTACTGCACCTCCGCGACGTGGAGGAGTATACTTTGGAGGAGATCGAGGAGGTAACCGGGCTGAGCAATGCGAATATCCGTACGATCCTTTCGCGGGCAAGGCAGAAGTTGCGTGAGAATTATTTAAAAGCGGAGAATTATGGCACTGGATATTGAGAAGCTATTAGAAAAATATTACGACGGCGAAACGTCGCTGGAAGAGGAGCGCGCATTGAAGCAGTTTTTCCAGCATGGCGAGATACCGGAGCATTTGCAGAGCCACGCGGCACAGTTCGGCTATTTTGCGAATGCGCGGAAAGAGCAGCCTTCGCTGACTTTTAATCATGACCTGGCATTGATGCTCGACCCGCCCAAGCAAGGTCCGGTGCGGCGGCTGGGAAGCTGGCTGATCCGCATTGCAGCGGGATTGACGTTGCTGATCATCGGTTTTGGAGCAGGCTGGATGTTTCAGTCGAAGTCAGAGGAGGAGGCGCTCGCGGTCCTCGGAGGACAGGAGGCAACGGAAGTGGCCGAAATGAAGAAGGTGCTCGCATTCGAACAAATGAACAATACCTCGGCAAGCGAACGTATTCAGGCGGTGAACCATAGCTATGAAATCACCGATGCCGACCGCGACATTACGCAGCTGCTGATCAACACGCTCAATTTCGATCCGAATGTGAATGTACGGCTGGCGGCCTGCCAGGCATTGACGCACTTTGCAGATGAAATGGAGGTGAAGGAAGCGCTGATCCAGTCGCTGGCGATCCAGACGGACCCTAACATCCAGATCTCGCTCATCGAAACGCTGGTGGCGATTAAGGAAAAACGGGCGGTGGATCAGTTTCAGCAACTCGCCCGCAACCAGGAGGTACTCGACGTGGTGCGGCTGAAAGCGACCGAAGGGATGAACCGTCTCAACGCGGACGTCTGACATGCCCTTTTACCAGGGAATAAATTCCCTGGTTGGGATGTGGGTCGGGCCTCTGGCCCTCTATGCAAAAGCGGTAT
>DATMSL010000458.1:0-21526 GCA_035565435.1 Dyadobacter sp.
GGGAGCTGCAACTCGTCGAGTATCTCGATTTGTTCAAGGTTATCGGTTACGCCTATGGAGGTGTGGAAAACAGGATATTCCGGCTTCCAGACTTGCGAGGGCGTGCATTGGTATCAAGTGGTACGCCTCCGGAGCTCACGCCTTACAAATTGGGAGAGACGGCCGGGCAGTCCGAGGTAAAACTGACCAAAGACCAGATTCCGCAGCATAATCACAGGGCGCTGGCCAACGCGACTTGTAATTCGCAGCAGCCCAACAATTGCGGGTGGGCCGTTAATTCAACTTTACGCCCGTCCTCTAACAGCTTTGCAAGGGAAAAAGGAGATGGAGCGGTGATGAATCCCAGCGCATTCGGACTTACGGGAAACGACAAAGCCCACAACAATATGATGCCCTATCAGGCAATGGAGTTCATGATCTGCTCACGAGGGGATGATCCGATGATCGCATAAACACCCGCGCTGCCGGGCATTTTCCGGCAGCGTACCCTCCTCTATATTTTTATCTGAACATTCCAATGAAGCTATTATTTACCAAACGAATGCAATGGACAGCCGTAGCGCTGGGTTGGTGTTTGGCCATCCTGCACGTTCCGGCGACTGCAGATACTTTCAACGTGACCCAAACGACCGATGGTACCGCTACTTCCCAGCTGCGTGGGGCCATTTTGGCTGCAGATGCTCTGGGTGGCGGACCGCATACCATTCACCTTCCGGCAGGTACCTACAATCTTACACTAGGGTCGATTGTATTCGGGTCACAGGCGCAGAATATCTCGATCGTCGGTGCCGGAGCTGGTTCTACTGTCATCAACATGACAACCACAATGCAGGATCGTATTTTCCTGATCAACCCGCCGGGAACTATAAACGATGTGCAGGTTTTGATTTCAGGTATCCAATTCACCAATGGGAAGAACCCCGCTGATCACTACGGGGGAGGAGCAATACTTTGCGGAGGCCCGAACAATGTCATCAGCATTACCAATTGCGCATTCGACAACAATATGACCAATTTCCTCGGCGGGGGCGCTTTGGCGATGTCAGGAGGTGGTACCATGACCGTCGAGTACTGTACGTTTACAAACAATAGGGTGGTCGCGGACATGTCGTCCGGTAACGGCACGGGCGGCGCCATTTCTATTGATTATTATGGAAGCGGATCAACACCCGTTTCTGCGGGCGTCACCATTGCCAACTGCGTTTTCTCCAATAATTCCGTAGAAGCTTCTTTTGCGACCTCGGGCGGAGCGATCGGGTTGAGTGCCAGTTATTCCGATGCAAGTCCGTCATTTTACGGGAAAATCGAGAAAAACCGGTTTGTTAACAATACCGTGGGAAATAGCACCAGCGGAGGCGAAGGCGGAGCTATTTCGGTTTTCAGCAGCTTTGCGGTGAATATCCAGTATAATGCCTTTTCGGGGAATATTGCGCAGGGGAGTAGGGAAGCGCTGTCTGTGCGGAAATTCGGTAACGGGGCTATCAATGCCACAAACAACTGGTGGGGATGCAATACGGATCCGCAAGCTCCGGGATCATGCAGCGAGGCGGCGCGGGTAGTAGGAACCGTAGGAGGCGGAATGCTCACAACCGGTCCATGGATGGTGCTGAAACCCGTTGCCGAAAATGCGGTTCTTTGCACGACTTCTCAAACCCAGACCCAGGTGGCCGCCAGTTTTTTGAATAACTCCGCCGGAACACCTGTGCCGGTCGGTAACCTGACCACCGTGATCGGCTTGCCTGTCGGTTTCAGCGCGGCGAATGGCAGCATTTCGTCGGCAGAAAGTTCGATTCAAGCAAATGGAAAAGCAATGGCTACATACACCAGCAGCGGCATTGGAAGCGGCAGCGTAAATGTAATAGGGGGTTACCTGACGAACATGGACGCCAACGCCCGGGTCACGATCCTGACTGGAACAACTCCAAGTATCGGTACCCATCCTGCTGGATTAACCACCTGCGCCGGCTCCGTCTCGGTTTCATTCAGCGTCTCAGCCAACAGCTTTGAAACACCGTCATATCAATGGTACCGGGGTGATATGCCGCTATCCGACGGTGGCAAATACAGTGGAACCCAAACGGCAACGCTGACGGTCAACAATATTGCCGCAGGCGACCAGGGCAACCAGTTTAAAGTTAAAGTGACCAATTCGTGCGGCGAAGCAACCTCCAACAGTGCGAGGCTGAACGTAATCGCGGGGAAACTGTACGTCGCAGCGGGTGCGTCGGGAGAAGGCTCTGGCTGGGGTGATGCCCTGGGAAGCCTGAGCGAGGCGCTGAATGCGGCTTCTGGCTGTTCGGGAATTACTGAGATTTGGGTGAAAGCGGGGACATATGTTCCGACGGGCACTCCCTACAATACTAGTCTTTTCGGGGTGCGGCATTATGCGTTTTATTTGCTCGATAATCTGGCGATTTATGGTGGGTTTGCAGGAAATGAAACCGCATTGTCGCAACGTAATCCGGGTCTTAACCAGACGATCCTGTCGGGTAACCTCGGCGCGGGCGGTAATAGCGATAATTCCTATCACACGATCGTTTCAGTGGGCAACAGCCCCACTGCCCAGCTGGATGGATTCATTATCCGGGATGGTAACGGCAATGGCGAGGGCATCAGCCCTACGATACGCGGTGCTTCCCTCCCGGCCACGCAGGGCGGCGGGATGGTGATTTACTTTTCATCGCCAGTGATTACCAACTGCGTTTTTGCAGGAAATACGGCTGGACAGGGGGGCGGAATAATGCTGGCTGGTGAGGGGATAGCTCCCACATTCCGTAATTGCGTTGTAAGCGACAATTCTGCTGTCAATGGTAGCGGGGGAGGTGTTTTTAATGCATATAAAACCGGGGCGACTTTCCTGAACTGTACCGTTGCGCGCAATTCCGCTTCGGCGCAGGGTGGAGGTATTTTTAACTTCCTGCTATCAAACCCGGTTTTCGTCAATAACGTCATATGGGGCAACAGCGCTTCGGACGGCGCCGGCATGTACGACCAGGTTGCCAATCCGACGGTGTCGTTCAGTTTGGTGCAGGGCGGGCACACCGGAACTGGTAACCTGAGTTCGGATGTACTTTTTGCTAACGAGCCGGATCCGGATGGGGAAGATAACAAATGGATGACCGCCGACGACGGCCTCCGGCTTTCGCTTTGCAGTCCGGCTATTAATGCGGGGTTCAATCTGGGCGACCCGGCGATCGATATTACCGGCCAGTCGCGTACTTTCGATCTTGCGACCGATATGGGTGCTTATGAGCTGCAATCCTACCGCGACGGCAGCAGTTTATCCCAAAACGGGGATCAGGTGTTTCAATCGATTACCAGCGGTACCACAAATGGCTTCGTCGCCGCGGGCTGTCGCGTGATCGCCCAGGTGACGCCCTCGGGAAGCGCGCCCGTGAGCGGGAATGTGCGGGCGAAAACATTCTTAGAGGCAGGCGTGATCACCGGAGGAGTGATCAAATTGGTACAGCGTCATTATGAAATCCTACCATCCGACAATGCAGCCAATGCTACTGCCCGGGTTAAGCTGTTTTTTAACCAATCTGAATTTGATGCCTTTAACCTGGCAGTCAGCGGCTTGAAGCTGCCTGTTTCCTCTTCGGATGGCACCGGCATCGCTAACCTGCTTGTCATTCAGCACCACGGCACTTCGGCCACCGGACAGCCCGGGTCGTACAGCGGAGATATTACGACAATTAACCCCGACGATAACGATGTCGCATGGAACGGCAGCCTGAACCGCTGGGAAATCAGTTTCGACGTGACCGGTTTTAGCGGGTTTTTTATCAGCAATGCCGATCCGCTGCCTTTGAAATTGGTCAGTTTTACGGCCAAAGCGGTTGAAAACACAACACAACTCGAATGGCTGACCGCCGAGGAGGTTAATACAAGTCATTTCGAAATTCACCGCAGCGCAGATGCCCGTCATTGGGAAGTCCTGCCCGGGCAAACCGGGGCAGTGGGTAGCGGGGGGCATCGTTACAATGCGACCGACCGCGAGCCGATAGCCGGGTTGAATTACTATCGCTTGAAAATGATAGACCGCGCGGAGGACCGCTTAGATGGCTCTTTCGCATTCAGCCAGATCGCAGTTGCAGAGCACCGAAGTGTGGTTCAAATGCAGGTTTATCCCAACCCGGCGAATACGGTGCTGCAAATCAAAACCGAGGGTGCAGGGCCGCTCCCGGGCAATATGGAACTGCTGAATACGCAAGGCCAGGTAGTGGTGAGTCGAAAGCTCGTGAGCGGGAAAGCTGAACTGTCTATCGGCCATTTGGCCAAAGGGATCTACCTCCTGCGCGTGCAGGGGAGTGCAGGTATTCAAACCCAAAAAGTGGCGATCGAATAGGTCAGATATGCATTACCACCTCTTCCAGGCTGCGATCGTCGGGGACGTCGATCTTTTTCAGCAGCCGGTATTTGGTAGTGCGCACGGCGTGGCTGCTGATTCCCAGCGTGGCCGACATTTCCTGATAGCCAAGCCCCAGCTTGGCCAGCGCGATGAAGCGCATTTCGCCCTGGGTAAGGTCGGGAAACTTCTCGCGCAGCCGGTGCAGGTAATCGCCATGGACCTTGCCGAAGAGTTTTTTGAAATAATCCCAATCCTCCTGCGTCAGGATCGTGCTTTCGCGCAGCTGCATCAGGGCCTCGGCATCGGGGCCCTGTTTGTTTTCCAGTATTTCAATCTGCCGGCTTTTCTCGGAAATGTTACGGGCAAATTCATTCAGTTGCAATGTGGCGGTTTCGAGTTCCTGTTCTTTTTGCCTGATTTTCAGTTCTTTCAAATTCTGCTCCTGGCCGTGCCGTTTTCGCTGTGTGGTGTATACATACACCGAACCAGCCGCTACAATGAGTACCAGTGCAAGCGAGAGGTTGCGCTCGGTGGTTTTGAGCCTTTTCTCCGAATCGGCTTTCTCCATTTCTGAACGATGCTCCTGCAAATCGATCTTCTGATGAGCGCGCATCATCAGTTTGGCGTTGTACTTGTTGGTCAGACTGTCGCGGGCAAACAATGCGGAGTCCAGGTAAGTTGCGGCGATCCCGGCTTTGCCTCGTGCCGCGTATACTTTCACGAAAATAGGGTAAAGGTCCTGGAAGTGCCGGTAGCGATCGGGATAGGTGCCGATCAGGTACCGGCGTGCAAGCACTGCCAGTTGTTCGGCTTTATCGAACGCGTTGTTTTTCAAGTGAATATTGGCCTGTATGATCAGCGATTCTGCCGCCAGGCCGAAGTCTTTTTGCCCGACAGCCTCGTCGATATTGGCCTGCAATAGCGGTAAAGCGGCCGCATAATTACCCCGGATATAGGCGTTTTCACCCAGTCCGCCCTTCGCAATGGCGGCCCAGAATTGGTAGTTGCCCTCAGATTCCCTGCGGATCACCCGCCTGAAATAATGATCGGAAGAATCCAGGTTACCCTGTTGGCGATAAATAACGCCGATCGTATAAAGCGCCGAGTTGTGCCCGGCGTGCATATCCGGATTGATTTTCAAAGTCAGAACCTGCCTGAACAGCGACAGGGCCTTTTTGTAGTCGGAAAAGTTGTGGTAAGCGTGGGCGATATTCGACAAATGGTAAGTTTTATCGGGAAGCTCCTCACTGCTGACTGTATTCAACAGGGCTTCCTGTTTGATAAAAGTTTCAAATGCCAGCTCGTAGTTCTTGACATCCGCCCAATAGTAATCCCCCAGCACTTTGTGCGCCCGGGTGTTGATCTGGACATTGTTTTGCGCGGCCGCTCTCGCAGAAAGGTCGTGTAGCATGGCTGTAATGCGCGCGGTCTGGCTTTTGCACCAAAATGTAAGGTAATAGGCTTTGAGCAGATCGGCTTCCAGTTCAAGGTCGCTATCATGGTTCCGTACCGCAAATGCCCTCAGGGAAGCGACTGACGCAAACGCCGATGTCGTATCCCGTATGTTGAGGATGTTGATGTAGACGGTATCCAGGCTTCTGAAACGTTGGGGATAAGTTTTATGAAGTAAATGATCCCATTGGGCGAATGCAGGGACCGCATTCAATGCCAGTAAAAACAGGAGGGAACAGAATAGCTTCATGATTCGGTAAACGGGAGTCCATCCCGGCAGAAAGAGGATCAGCGAATAAAGGGTTTATCGGAGTAAATTTAATGCTATTCACTTTCGGATACATGGAGATTCTGTATAGAATTAGTTTGCGGTTGCGAGCTTGGTCAGGCAAGTTTCCAACCTGAACTACCTAAAATAAGATTATTTGAATATTGATTTGAATGAAATGAATAATTAGACCTATCGATATCAGCAAATGCCTCGACGAGCGGGCTTACAATATACAGATCGATTTCACCGAAGCCAGGCTGGCCCTGAAACTCGATCCCAGCCAGGGGTTTTTACAGCAGTTTATTTCGCTTAATAACCAGGTCCTCGATCGCTTCATCGCGGAAAAGCGGCCGGATCGGCATCCATACCTGTCCCGGCGGCGACCACGATTTGACCCACAGCGCTGGAATCGATCCGGCATAATATCAGGTCGGGGCAGCGGGGCTTTAATTTTCGATGGTCATGTATTGTCAGGGGTGGTCAGGTATTATCAGGTGTGGTCATGTATTGTCAGGGGGTGGTCAGGTATTATCAGGGGTGGTCATGTATTGTCAGGTGTGGTCATGTATTGTCAGGTGTGGTCAAGTGTGGGCAGGTGTTGTCAATTATTGTCAGATATTGATTTGACCCCACGTCTAAGTGTGCGTGAAAACACCTGACTATTCATGACTACACCTGACCATTCATGACAAAAAATGACCATACCTGACCTTTTCTTTCATTACGTCACGTCCGGGCAAATCGCCCGCCCTCGCGAGCACGGGACAATCATTTCCATGACACGGTCCTCATCGCCACCGCGTTCTTTTTGTACTAATTTCATTTTTGAAAATTGATTTACGTGTGAAAAATTGATTTTAACTGGCTGCAAAGCAATGTTCTTTAAATGACAGTGATTGCAAGGAATGAATGGACGGTATGGTATGGTTATTGAGCGACAGGTGGTCGAGCTCTGTAGATATTACAACCCTAAATACTTCGGTGGCTGTGTCTCTAAGGAATTAGAAATGCGTTGATTTTTGTACCTTTACCCTATGCCGTCATTCCTCGAACTCAAATCATTCTATAAGCATATCAACCGCGCGCCGGAGAGTGGGGAGAGCGGGGTGGGGCATTTTAATATCTTCAAAGTCGAGGATTTGATTATTTCCCGGGACAGGCCGGCGACGTACAGCAGGCGGAATTTCTTCAAAGTGAGTTTGGTGAATGGACATAGCAAAATCCACTATGCCGACCAATGCATGGAGGTGACGGGTTCGGCGCTGGTTTTTACGAATCCGATGATCCCGTACCATTGGGAGCGGATCGATGAGCAGCAGAGCGGGTACGTCTGCATTTTTACGGAGGCGTTTTTTAGCCGGTTCGGGAGTGTGAAAGATTATCCGGTGTTTCAGTCGGCGGATGCAGCAGTGGTTAATCTTCGAATTGAGGACGTTTTGGTTTATAATGGTCTGTTTGAGAGGATGTTGGATGAGTTGGATGGAGATTATGCGTTTAAATATGATTTTCTGCGGACGATGCTGATGGAGCTGGTGCATAGCGCCCAGAAAATGGTACCTGCCACGGGACAGCCGCAGCGTGGACCTAATGCGGCTGAACGTATTACGGCCTTGTTTGCCGAGCTGCTGGAAAGGCAATTTCCGATCGAGTTGAGCAATCAGGTGATCGGGTTGAATTCTCCTTCGGCATTTGCACGACAGTTGAATATTCATGTCAATCACCTCAACAAGGCATTAAAAGAAACAACAGGGCAGACTACTTCACAGCTCATTAGCGAGCGCATTGTCCAGGAAGCGCGGATACTCCTGAAAAGTACGAATTGGACAGTCAATGAAATCGCCTGGGGGCTTGGCTTCGGGGAGACCAACCATTTTTCCAGCTTTTTCAGGAATGCGGTAGGTGTGACGCCCCGGCAGTTTAGACAGGCTTCCATAGATTGATTTTTGTATTTTTTGGCTTCGAATTGATACTTGTCACCGACGACTTTTCCGGAATTTTGTCCCATTAATCATTCATATTATGTGGACAAAAAAGAACATCGGCGATCAGACCGGCAAGACGGTGATCGTGACTGGGGCAAACACTGGAATAGGGTATGAAACGGCATTAGCACTTTTCGAAGCTGGCGCACACGTCGTGCTCGCGTGCAGGAGCGAACGCAATGCGCAGGACGCGGAGGCACGCGTGCGTAAGCAAGGTGGAAAAGGAAGTCTTGAAATCGCGGTTCTGAACCTGGCTAACCTCAATGCTGTGCGCGAATTCGCCAGCATATTTATTCAAAAACATCATCAGCTCGACGTCCTGATCAACAACGCAGGTGTGATGACACCGCCTCCCTCCAAGACGGACGATGGTTTGGAGCTGCAATTCGGGGTGAATTTTCTGGGGCATTACGCATTAACAGGCCATTTATACCCGCTGCTGAACGCTACGCCCGGTTCGCGCATTGTCACGGTGAGCAGCATGGCCTACCTGCGGGGGACGATCGATTTCACTAATCTGCGTTCGGAGCATTCCTACGACGCATTTCGTGAATATTGTCAGAGCAAGCTGGCGAATATCCTGTTCGCAGTCCAGTTGCAGCGCAGGATAGAGGCGACGGGCGATCAGGTGATTTCCGTTGCTGCACAGCCAGGCGCCAATAAAACAGACCTTTCGCGCTTTATGAGTAAAAACGAATACCGTGCCGCGATCGACCGCATCGGCGAACTGATGGATCCGTGGCAGGGCGCATTGCCGTCGCTGTACGCAGCCGTGGCGGCCGATGTTAAAGGAGGCGATTTTTATAGTCCGGATCAGCCGGGCGGGTACCGGGGTTATCCTGCTAAACTAGCCATTGAGCCACATGCATTGGACGAGGCGGTGGGAGAGAGGTTGTGGCAATGGGCTGAGGAGGCTACAAAAGTTGTTTACCCGGCGAGGAATCGGTGAATGTTATGAAAATAGCTGGTTTTTATAGATTTTGGAAGGTTCATTAGTATTTACATCAGAACCCTTAACATTTTCAGCCAGTGATGAAAAGACATTTCTCCGCATTACTTCTTGCCGCTTCGATGCTGACGGCATGTGGAAACCCGGAAGCCAAACAAGACGCAAAAGAAGCTCCCAACAAGCTCGAAGGCACCTGGAAACTCCTCAGCGGCACATTGATCGAGAAAGGCGACACGACGGTAACCGATTACACGCAGAAAGTTTCCTTTATTAAAGTCATTAACGGCAGCCATTTCGCCTTTTTGCAGCACGATCTGAACAAAGGCAAGGATTCTACCGCAAGTTTTTCGGCTGGCGGCGGAGCCTACACTTTAAAAGACAGCGCCTACACCGAAAAGCTGGAATATTGCACGGCGCGCGACTGGGAAGGAAACGAGTTCCACTTCACGATTTCTATTCAAAATGATACGCTGGTGCAGCGTGGCGTCGAGAAAGTGGAATCGGCGGGTGTGGAGCGGTTGAATATCGAGAAGTACGTACGGGTGAAGTAGTATTGTGAAACAACGAAAAGCCGGAAGCAGCGCTGCTCCCGGCTTTCTGTTGGATTTGTAGCCCCTTATTTCGCGGGTTCTTTGGTAGCCGTGATCGGGAATTCGCCGTCTTGTGAAACGATTGTGCCGCTCAGCTTCTCACCGTCCTGCGTCATGGTCACAGTCAGGATGCCGCCCTGGAAGTCGAGTTTGAAGGTTACTTTGCCCTGGTCGATGGTCAGTTCCTTCATTTCCATACGTTCCTGCTGACCGAGATAGCCGGTGGTTTTGTCTTCCTTTTGTTCGAACGTCATGAAGCCGGTTTCATACTCGGGTGGCACGTTGGAAACGGTATATTTCCAGGTTCCGATAAGATCGTTGGCTGTTTTGAGGTTTTTGGCGGTTACAACAAAGATGGTAACGGCCAGGATCATGGTTAGCAAATACTTTACTTTCATTGTGTTGATGGTTTTTGCGATTGGTTACTAAACGGAATGGCGTCAAATTTAGAAAAAAGCAGATAGGTTGCGATCCCGGCAATGTTATATTTTCAGTAACTAAATTACCATCGGTGTTAATGGCTGATTAACGGCAATGCACTGCTTAGTTGCCGTGAATTTGTTTTTGCCTACCTGTTGCATTCGCATTTCCCCTATTTTTGAGGCATGAAGGTCATCGTTGCATATCTGTTGGCGTTTTGCGTGCTCGCGCTCTCCTGCATTCCCTGCCAGGACGAGGCGCTACCGTTGCCCGATAGCAGCGGTGCGAAAACCACAGCGCTCGCCGCGGCTGCGGGAGGCGCTCACCAGGAAGCAATTGACCTGTGTTCGCCCTTCTGCATTTGTGCTTGCTGTGCAAGCGTGACGGTTAGTGTAAACGTCGCCGCCCTGCCCGAAAACGCTGTTTCCCAGCTGATACCACCGGCAGGTTTCTCCTACCTCCAAATTCTGTACACCGGCGATATGGCCGGGATCTGGCAGCCGCCGCAGGAAAGGATATAATCCGCGCCCTTACGGGTTACTTATCGGACAAGTCGTTCGCCTGTTGCATTCAAGCATCCGGCGTGACGCGGTATATCCATTCTTTTTAAATCAGAAATGTTAGATAAAATCATTCATTTTTCGATCCACAATAAGCTGGTGGTCGGAATATTCACGCTTGCCCTGGTGGCCTGGGGAGCTTACTCGCTCACCCGGTTGCCCATTGATGCCGTACCTGATATTACGAATAACCAGGTGCAGATCATCACCACAAGCCCGTCGCTGGCGGCCCAGGAGGTGGAGCGGCTGGTTACTTTTCCAGTCGAGACGGTCATGGCGACCATTCCGCATACCGAAGAAATCCGTTCGATCTCGCGCTTCGGATTGTCGGTGGTAACCATTGTTTTTGAAGACGACGTCGACGTTTACTGGGCGCGTGCACAGGTGTCGGAGCGGTTGCGCAGTGCCGTGGAGCAGATTCCGCCTGGCTCGGGAACGCCGAGCCTGGCGCCGGTTACCACGGGCCTGGGGGAAATCTACCAATATGTCTTGCATACCAAACCGGGTTTTGAAAACAAATACTCACCGATGGAACTGCGCAGCATTCAGGACTGGATCGTGCGGCGCCAACTGCTGGGTACCTCCGGAGTGGCGGATGTGAGCAGTTTTGGCGGTTTTTTGAAACAATATGAAATCGCTGTCGACCCGCTGAGGATCCGGAGCGCGGGAATTTCCATCGCTCGTATTTTCGAAGCATTGGAACAAAACAACCAGAATACCGGCGGAGCTTATATTGACAAGAAGCCCAATGCTTATTTCATCCGCAGCGAAGGCTTGATAGGGTCGCTGGATGATATTCGTAAAATCCAGGTGGGAGAGACCGAAACCGGCCTGCCGGTACTCATTCGCGACATTGCGGAGGTCGGTTTCGGCAGTGCCGTGCGGTATGGCGCCATGACGCGCAACGACGAGGGCGAAGTGGTGGGAGGGCTGGTACTGATGCTGAAAGGCGCTAATTCTTCGGAGGTAATCGGCAATGTGAAAGAGCGCATTGCGCAAATCCGCAAGAGCTTGCCCGATGGCGTCGTGATCGAGCCGTTCCTGGATCGTACCAAGCTGGTCAACAATGCGATAGGTACTGTTTCAAAAAATCTGGTCGAAGGAGCATTGATCGTCATTTTTGTACTGATCCTGCTGCTCGGGAACATGCGCGCCGGGCTGGTGGTGGCCTCGGTGATCCCGCTGGCGATGCTTTTCGCGGTGAGTATGATGAACCTCTTCGGCGTGTCGGGGAACCTGATGAGCCTTGGAGCGATCGATTTCGGGCTGATCGTCGATGGTGCGGTCATTATCGTGGAAGCCACCTTACACCATATTGTTTCCAAACGTTACACGCATCGCCTCACCCAGGATGAAATGGACCGGGAGGTGTACGAATCAGCCTCCAAAATCCGGAATTCGGCGGCATTTGGTGAGATCATCATCCTGATTGTCTACCTCCCGATACTGGCGCTGGTGGGCATCGAAGGCAAGATGTTCAGGCCGATGGCGCAGACGGTCAGTTTTGCAATCCTTGGCGCATTTATCCTGTCACTTACCTATGTTCCTATGATGTCGGCCCTGTTTTTGAGCAAGAAAAACGAATACAAGCCGGGCATATCCGACCGGATCGTCGGCTTTTTCCGTCGCATTTACCTGCCCGCGCTGGATTTTTCACTACAAAAAAAATGGTTGGTTTCGTTGGTAGCAGTCGTGCTGCTCGGCGGAAGCTTCTGGGTTTTTTCCCGGATGGGGGGCGAGTTTATCCCGCAGCTCGATGAAGGCGATTTCGCGGTGGAAATGCGCGTGCTTACCGGCAGCTCGCTTTCCGAAACGATCGACGCTACACGCAAGGCCGCAGCGGTGCTGCAAAAGAACTTTCCCGACGAGGTGCTGGAAGTAGTTGGCAAAATCGGCTCGGGCGAGATACCGACCGACCCCATGCCCGTGGAAGCCGGTGATATGATGGTGATCCTGAAAGAAAAATCGCTTTGGAAAAAGGCTGAAAATAGGGAAGAACTGGCAGGGAAAATGCAGGCGGTACTGACGGAATCCATTGCCGGGGTAACATTCGGTTTTCAGCAGCCTATCCAGATGCGTTTCAATGAGTTAATGACGGGCGTAAAGCAGGATGTGGCAGTCAAGATATTCGGGGAGGACCTCGACGAGCTCGCACGCCAGGCTGCGCGTATAGGTAAGCTCGTGGGCTCGGTGCGCGGCGCGGAAGATGTTTATGTAGAGTCCGTGACCGGCTTGCCGCAGATCGTCGTCCGGTTCGATCGTGATAAACTGGCGCAGTTCCATATTCCGGTCGCCGACGCGAACCGCACACTCAATGCCGCATTCGCCGGTGCCGGCGCGGGGCTGGTTTATGAAGGAGAGAAGCGCTTCGACCTGGTAGTACGCCTACAAAAAGCCGATCGCCGGAGCATTGATGACGTTCGGGGCCTGTTTGTTGCCAATGCGGAGGGCCAGCAAGTACCGCTTGGTCAGATATCGACCATCGAAATGCTGGCCGGTGCCAATCAGATCCAGCGTGAGGATGCCAAGCGCCGCATTACCGTCGCATTCAACGTGCGTGGCCGGGATGTGGAAAGTATTGTGAATGAGCTGCGCGGGCGTATCGATCGGGAGATCAAATTGCAGCCGGGGTATTTTGTGACCTACGGCGGACAGTTCCAGAATTTGCAGGAAGCCAACAGTCGCCTGGCCGTAGCGGTGCCGGTGGCATTGTTGCTGATTTTCGTACTACTCTATTTTACATTTCACTCATTGCGGCAGAGTTTACTGGTGCTCACAGCCATTCCGTTTTCGGCGGTTGGCGGCGTGCTGGCGCTCTGGGTACGCGACATGCCATTCAGTATTTCGGCCGGGATAGGCTTTATCGCATTGTTCGGGGTGGCTGTGCTGAACGGGATTGTCCTGATCGCGGAGTTTAACATGCTTCGCAAATCCGGCGAGACAGACCTTCGTAAAGTGATTTTTGAGGGGACGGATACGCGCCTGCGGCCGGTATTGATGACGGCCCTCGTGGCATCGCTCGGTTTTTTGCCGATGGCGCTGTCGTCGAGCGCGGGAGCCGAGGTACAGCGTCCGCTTGCAACCGTGGTAATTGGTGGGCTGGTGTCGGCTACCTTGCTTACGTTGCTGGTCCTTCCGGTTTGGTACGGGATCGTCGAGAGGCGCTGGGGATCAGGGAGTGGTGGTAAAATGGCCGTAGCGGCTGCTGCCATCGCGCTGGTAATGCTGATACCCAATCGTGCGAGTGCCCAACAGGCATTGTCGACCCGGAAAATCACGCTTCGCCAGGCCGTGGACGAGGCATTGGAGCGTAACCCGCTGATCAAAGGAGATTTGTATCGTATTGGCTATCAGCAAGCATTGATGAAAACCGCCGGCGATCCGGGCAAAACGGATTTAGCCTGGATGGGCGGGCAGTACAATAGCGTCAGGTTTGATAACCATTTTCTTCTGTCCCAAAACCTGCCGAACCCTGCGGCGGTGGGAAAACGTAAATCACTGCTGTCCGAGGAAGTGAATAGCGTCAAGGCAGCCCTGGAAGTTACCAAAGCGGAACTGGTGAAGGAGGTTAAAATCAATTACCAGCAGCAGGTTTTGCTCAAATCCCGCCAGAAACTGCTGGACGCCGAGCTCCTTCGTGCGGAGCGTTTCGTAAAGGCGGCCGAAATGCGTTTCAAAACCGGAGAAACGAATCAGCTGGAATATGCCACAGCGCAAAGCCAGCTGGGGGATGTTCGCGCGCAGCGGATACGGAGCGAGGGCGACCTGCGCAATTTGCAACGGGCATTACAGAATTTGGTGAATAGCAATGCGCTGGCCGAAGCCGAAACCGACTCGCTTACACGCAGAAACCTCGCGTTACCTGCACCCGACACGGCCGCATTGAGTGCTAATCCGTACCTGTGCTACCTCGCGCAGCAGGCGGCAGTGGGAAGCAGGCAAACCGCCGTGCAAAAGGCGGCTATGTTGCCGGAGTTTAATATCGGGTATTTCAACCAGTCGCTCACAGGCTTTCAGAACACGGGGAGCGGCGAAGTTTTCTACGGCTCGGGCAAGCGTTTTCAGGGTGTGCAGGTGGGGGTGCAGCTGCCGATTTTCAATGGTGCTTCCAAAGCGAGGATCAAAGCCTCCCGGATAGGGGAACAGGTAGCAAGAAACGAAGTCGAAACGGCGCGTTTGCGGCTGGGAAGTGATCTAGAACAGGCGATCCGAAGCCTGGAAACAGCCCGGCAAAATCTCGATCTGTATGAAACCAGTACGCTCGTGCTGGCGGGCACCATTCAAAGCAACGCTACCAAAGCCTACGAATCGGGCGAGATCGGGTATATCGAATACGGGCAGGCGTGGAACCGCGCATTGAGTATCCGCCTCAACTGGCTCGATTTGCTGAGTGTTTACAATCAATCGGTTGTCCAAATAGAATATCTTTTAAATGAGCAGTAATCCGAATATATCGATGAAAAATATAGTATTAGGCCTGGTACTGTTCCTGGGAATAGCCGCCTGCAAGCCGGGGAACGAAAAGGAAGCCGCTGAGGCCGGGGCGGAGCACGCAGCCGAAGAAACGAATCACGTAGAACTCACAGCAGCCCAGTATGAAACTGCGGGCGTTGAAACGGGCGGGTTTTCTGTCCGGAAACTGAGCGGGACGGTTGCTGCGAACGGGGTGATCGACATTCCGCCTCAGAACCTGGTGAGCATTTCGGCGCCGTTGGGCGGGTTTGTGCGTAAATCGGAGCTTTTGCAGGGGATGAAGGTGCAAAAAGGGGAAATACTTGCGGTGATCGAAAACCCCGATTTTATCCCCATTCAGCAGGATTACCTCGAAACACGCAGCAAGCTGGAATTTGCCGAGCAGGAATACCAGCGTCAGAGCGACCTCAATAAAGAAAATGTGAATGCGCAAAAGGCATTGCAGCAATCGGCCTCGGAGTTGAAAATGCTGCGGGCAAGGCTGGCAGGCTTGAAGGAACGCGTCCGCACGGCTGGCGTGGACCTGGCTGGGTTGGAAAAGGGGAACATAACAAGTGTTGCGTCCATTCGTTCTCCGATTGCGGGTTCGGTAACGGTCGTGAATGTGAATTTGGGCAAATACGTGAACCCGACGGACGTCATGTTCGAAATCGTGGATACCGATCACCTGCATGTGGAATTATCCGTTTTTGAGCAGGATATTCCAAAAGTGAAGCTGGGCCAACTGGTGCGGTTCCGCGTGAGTAACAATCCGGCACAGGAAGACCTGGCCAAAGTTTACCTCATCAATCAGAAAATCAACGACGACCGTACGGTGCGGGTGCACTGCCACCTGGAAAAAGAGGACAATAGCTTGCTACCGCAGAATTTCGTCAAAGCCGTTATCGAAACAGGCGCCAATCCGGTGAATGCATTACCAGACGAAGCCGTGGTCGATTTTGAAGGGAAATCTTATGTTTTTGTAAAAGACCCCAAAGGCGAAAGGAGTTTCGACATGGTGGAGGTTACAAAAGGTATCTCGGAAAATGGTTTTACAGCAGTAAAAATGCCGTCCGGCACCGGTGAAAGCCCTCAGTTTGTGTTGAAAGGTGCCTATACATTGCTCTCGAAGCTGAAAAACTCGGAAGAGGAGGAAGGACACTAAATTGTTGATCAATCGGTAGCCGCACTGCGGCTGCCGATTGATCAGGCTTTGATGACCCTTACAAGGGTTTGCACCGTTGCCAGTACGTGGTCCATATTGCCGTAGTCATTGGTCGCCTTTGAAAACATTACTCCGCCCTCGATCAATGCGATAATAGAAACAGCCATTTGCTCGGCATTGACACCCTGACGGAATTCGCCGGCTTCGGTCCCTTTTTCGATAATCCCGATGATGTTCTTTTTCCAGCTGAACAGTGCCTTGGCTGCGCTCAGTTGCAGCGGGATGTTAGTATCGTCCGCCTCCACTGCTGTATTCAGGATCGGGCAGCCGCCGCGATCGCCTACGCTGGCGATCACATCCCTGTACACGCGGCCGTATACCATCAGTTTTTCCAAATAAGTCTCCGCTTTTTCCAGCTGCGCCTGCACGGTGTTGAATACCAGTGACCGATTATATTCAAATACAGCCAGCGCTACTTCCTCCTTGTTCTCAAAATTTCCGTAAATGCTGCCCTTCGTGAGGCCGGTTGCTTCGGTAATGTCCGACATGGAGGTGCCCGCGTAACCTTTCCGGTTGAAAATCTCGGCGGTTTTCTCAATGATGAAATTCCGGGTCCGTTCGGCTTTGGTTGTTCCTACATTCATATAACAAATATACCAATTGGTATTTATTTTTGCAAATAGCCGGGATAGTGATTTTACATTAAAATCTACTGGTAAAAGCTAGCGGAGCGCAGGCAGTACTTCTCCCCTTAATTCCCCGAATCCGATCCGGATGTTGCCCTTTTGCCCAAAACCGCGCATGATCACCTCGTCGTGATCTTCCAGAAATCGCCGCTCGATGCCCTCGCCGAGTTTTACAGGCTGAGTACCATTGAGGGTGGATTCCAGCAAGCAGCCTTTTTGGATAATACCGCTACCGCTGATGGTCCCGGTGGCAAGCAGATCGCCCGTTTGCAGGTTGCAACCCGTGACTGTGTGATGAGCGATTTGTTGCGCGGCGGTCCAGTAAATGCCGGCCGCATTGTTTTGGCATACTAAAAATTCCTCTGAGCTGCCGGGTTTAATACTGACCGAAAGGGAGAGATTGAAGTTCTGACGCGGGTTGTGAGCGAGGTAGGGAAAGGGCTCGGGTTGCTGTGCCGGCGCAGGTACGCGGAAATGCTGTAATGCTTCCCAGGTAACGACCCACGGCGAGACGCCCGAGGCGAAGTTCTTGCTCGTAAAAGGCCCCAGCGGCTGGTATTCCCATCGCTGAATATCACGCGCCGACCAGTCGTTTAAAAGCAGCATACCGAAAATGTAGTCTTCTGCCTCGTCGGCGGGAACAGGCTGGCCCATAACCGAGTCTTTGCCGATCACAAACGCCAGTTCGAGTTCGTAGTCCAGCGCATTGGTGGGTTTGAAGGCCGGCGTTCCGTTCGGCTGGCCGGTTTGTCCCCAGGGGCGTGGTACGGGCGTGCCCGAAACGACGATGGAGGATGCGCGACCATGGTAGGCGACCGGCAGGTGCTTCCAGTTGGGAAACAGCGGGTTGTCGGGCCGGAAAAGCTGCCCGACGCTGAATGCATGCTCCTCGCTCGAATAAAAATCCGTGTAATTGCCGACTTTGAGCGGCATATGCATTTGGACTTTTTTCTGTGGGATCAGCAGGTGCTCGGCAAACTGTTTCAGATCCGACTGGTGATCACACAATGCAGTTTGAATGACTTTACGCACGTATTCCGAAAAACCGCGGCCGAGTGCCATCACATCATTCAACACAGGCTTCCGGAATGCACTTCCGGCCTCGGGATATTGTGGGAACATATTCAATGCATAGGCTGCGGCCAGGTCCACGACCCAATGGCCAATGGCCAGACCCGCGCGGGCAGGGCGTTCGTCGCTGAATATGCCGAAGGGCAGGTTATGGATCGAAAAGTCGGAGTCAGGGGCGACCGGAAGCCAGGATTGGTACATTGTGTTGGAGATTAGGCTTGTTGTGCCAGATAAGCTTCCAGCAATGGCTCGATGCCCGTTACCGACTCATAAAGCTGGTCATAGGACTGGATTACAAAATAGTGGTCCTGATAGCGATCGATATGGTAGGGTGTGTCGAGCACGAGGGCCAGGTCGAAATCGATTTTCGGCACATCGGGGCCCAGGCAATAGCGGCTTTCGCCTGAGGAGGAAATGATACCTCCGCCGTAGATTTTCAATTCGCCGTTTTCGCGGATCAGCCCGAATTCGACAGTGTACCAATACAGCCTCGAAATGCGCTGCAGAATTTCCTCCTGATCGATATGCTTCAATGCGACCTCGCTCAAATGTGCCATAAAGTCGCAAAACGCCTGGTTGCTCAGCAGCGGCACATGCCCGAATGTGTCGTGGAACATATCGGGTTCTTCGAGGTAATCGATTTGCTCGGGTTTTCGGAGCCAGCTTGTCGCCGGGAACTGCCGGTTGTATAAATGCGTGTAAAACTCGCGGTGGGGAATGAGCCCGGGTACCACATACACTTCCCAGCCCGTCAATGCGCGCAGTGCGGGATTGGTTTCATGTTCGAAATGCGGGATATGGTCGGCCACGAACCGTACCTTGTCAATCCCGTCGAGATAGGCCCGGCTGGCAATGTGCGGAAGCTGCTCCATTTGCCGTTCGAAAAGCTGTTTCCACATCCGGTGGTCAGCTTTGGTATATCGCTCATAATCCTGGTTCATGGAAGGTTTGCATTAAAGTGTACCACGCAGCATCTGCTCGCGCTCGATCGCTTCGAACAATGCTTTAAAATTGCCTTTTCCGAAAGACTGCGCGCCTTTTCTTTGAATAATCTCAAAAAATAGGGTAGGGCGCGGCATGACCGGCTTGGTGAAAATCTGCAAGAGGTAGCCTTCGTCGTCGCGGTCAACGAGGATGCCGAGTTCGCGGAGGCTCGCAATGTCTTCGTCGATATGCCCTACGCGGCTTAGTAACTCGTCGTAATAGGCAGTGGGAACGCGAAGGAACTCCACACCGCGGTCGCGTAATGCGCGTACGGTATCTACAATATGGTCCGTGGCTACGGCAATATGCTGCACGCCCGGTCCGCCGTAGAAGTCGAGGTACTCTTCCACCTGCGATTTCTTTTTCCCCTCGGCTGGCTCGTTGATCGGGAACTTGATACGTCCGTTGCCGTTGCTCATGACCTTGCTCATCAGCGCCGAATATTCAGTCGAAATGTCCTTATCATCGAAGGAAACCATCATTTTGAACCCCATCACCTCCTCATAAAACTTCACCCACCGGTTCATTTCGTTCCAGCCCACATTCCCGACCATGTGATCGATATACCGCAGCCCGACCGGCTCCGGCGAATGTTCGGGTTGCCAGGCCACGAATCCGGGAAGGAAAATGCCGTCATAATGCTTCCTCTCCACGAAAACGTGCACGGTATCACCATAAGTACATATGCCGGATCTGACCGTCTCGCCATGATGGTCTTTCTCCGTGACCGGTTCCAGAAACGGTCGCGCGCCCCGGTTGACAGTCTCCCGGTAAGCGGCTTTGGCATCATCTACCCATAATGCAATGGCTTTTACGCCGTCGCCATGTCGGTCGATATGCGCGCCGATGGCCGTGCCGCCGTGTAATGGCGAAGTAAAAACGAGCCGGATCTTATCCTGCACCACGACATAGGACTCCCGGTCGGTAAGCCCGGTTTCAAGCCCGGCCATGGCCAAGGGCTGAAACCCGAATGCATTCCGGAAATAGTGCGCCGATTGCAGTGCATTGCCTACATAGAGTTCTACATAGTCCGTACCGTTAATCGGCAGGAAGTCGGTTGATGTGGGCGGGGCGATTGGAGCTGTTAGGGTGGACATGGTACTGTGTTTAAGTTTGTTGTCAGACGTGGTCAGGTGTGGTCAAGTGTTGTCAGACATGGTCAAGTGTTGTCAGACGTGGTCAAGTGTAGTCAGGTGTGGTTAAGTGTTGTCGGATTGGTCATTTGCGTCAGGGACGAGGTGGTTGAGGAACTGTCATTACATTGGAAATTGTCATGGAGTCAATCGTTGTTATAGGATCAATGCTGTTATTCTGGCACTATTTGACTCATCTGCTATTCTGACTATTATCTGACCACTCCTGACTATTACTTGACAACACCTGACTATCCTTGACGATTTTTTGACAAGTCGCCAGGTTACGATTCGGACCAGCTTGCAAAGTACCGCCCGTCGTCGATCGCCATCGCCTGTTCGGTCAGCATGAGCGGTCGGAAGGTATCGACCATTACGGCTAGTTCGTGGGTCTCTTTTTTGCCAATGCTCCGCTCGTATGCGCCCGGGTGCGGGCCGTGCGGGATGCCGCCCGGGTGCAGTGTAATATGCCCCTGCGCGATGTCGTTGCGGCTCATGAAATCGCCATCGACGTAGTACAATACCTCGTCAGAGTCGATGTTGCTGTGGTTATACGGTGCCGGAATGGCCAGCGGATGGTAGTCGTACAGCCTCGGACAAAACGAGCATACGACGAATGCGTCCGTCTGAAATGTCTGGTGCACCGGCGGCGGCTGGTGAATGCGGCCGGTAATAGGTTCGAAATTATGGATCGAAAATGCCCAGGGATAATTGTACCCGTCCCAGCCAATCACATCAAATGGATGGGTTTCGTAAGTTACGGGGTGAATATGGCTCTGTTTCTTGATTTTGATCATGAATTCCCCGTGCTCATCATGAGTTTCCAGGTCACGCGGGAGAATGTAATCACGCTCGCAGTATGGCGAATGCTCGGTGAGCTGTCCGAAATGGTTGCGATACCGCTTGGGCGTGTAAATCGGCGTATGCGATTCGAGATAGAGCAGACGGTTGTCGGGCCCGTCGAATTCGATCTGGTAAATAGTGCCCCTGGGGATCAATACATAATCGCCGTAGGTGAACGGCACCTGCCCGAAAGGCGTCCGCAACTTACCGGAGCCGCGGTGGATGAAAAGCAGCTCGTCGGCATCGGCATTCTTGTAAAAATAAGACATAGGCGCGCCGGTAGGAGCAGCCAGGCCCAGTATAAGGTCCCGGTTCACGAGCAGCGGTGTCCGGCTGTCGAGATAATCGGCGGCGGGTTTTAAGTCGAAGCCGATCAGCTTCCGCATGGTCATATTGTTGGCTACCACGATGCGGGGCGCTACATCATACGGCTCGCCGAGCGATTTCACTTGCGTGGGCCGCCAGGTGTGATAGAGGAGGGAAGACATGCCTTCGAAGCCGATAGTCCCGAAGAGTTCTTCATAGTAAAGCCCGCCGTCGGTTTTGCGAAACTGCGTGTGCCGTTTGGACGGGATAGTTCCTAGTTGTTGATAGATCGGCATGTGCTTCGCGATTGT